>NZ_JASNFO010000089.1:0-66317 GCF_032027725.1 Pseudofrankia coriaricola
AATGATCTGGTAGGAGTCGCTGCCCAACACGATCCGCCTGGGTGCCGGAGTCGTGTCCACGCTGCCGATGATGATCGTCGCCATCTTGGCCGGGTCCCCCGGAGATAGATGGGTTTGATCGGCGAGCATGCCGCGGACGAACGCGGCTGGTGTGCCGGCGTAGGCGTCCAGCGCCGGGGCGAGCTGGGCACTGCCGTGTCGGAAGCCGGTGCGGGCGCCGCCCGGCTCGATGATGGTGACGCCGATGTTGAAGGGGGCCAGCTCGGCCATCAGTGCCTCGCTGAAACCCTCGATGCCCCACTTGCTGGCGTGATACATCGACCCGCCGGGAAGGGCGGCCTGCCCGCCGAACGTGGAGATCTGGATGATACGGGCGTGCTGCTGCGCGCGAAGGTGCGGCAGTGCGCTGCGCACGACCTGGATTGAGCCCAGCAGGTTGGTGCCGATCTCGTGGACGACCTGCTCGTCAGTGAACTCCTCGGCCGCCCCAAACAGGCCATAGCCCGCGTTGTTGATGACGACGTCGATCGTGCCGAAGGCGCTGAATGCCGCGTCGACGACCGTGCGAATCTCGGAGGTGTCCGTGACGTCCAGGTGGGCGGACCAGAAACGGTCGCCGTACTTGTCCGTGAGGTCGCGCACCGAGCCGAGGTTGCGGACCGTTCCGGCTACCCGGTCGCCACACTCGAGTAGCTGTTCGGTCATCTCGCGGCCGAATCCGCTGTTGACGCCCGTGATGAACCATGCGCGCTGTGCCATGAGTTGTCTCCCTGTCGAATGGAGGCGGTTCGCCTTCTCATCCGGCAGCATCGGCCTGGTTCAGCGGGGGTAGCCATACTCCCGTCGAGGGGTGCCCCGCTGGGGGCAGGCTAGGACGTGCGCGCGGGCCTACCGTCGTGGTGTGAGCGTGAACAGCATCGGTGAGTACCTGCGGGCCCGCCGGGAACTGGTCCGACCGGACGAGGTCGGCATCCCCGACAGCGGGCGGCGCCGCGTTGCCGGCCTCCGCCGTGACGAGCTCGCTCTGCTGGCCGGCATCAGCACCGAGTACTACACCCGACTGGAACAGGGCAGCGATCACCACCCGTCCGCGCAGGTCCTCGACGCGATCGCCCGCGCGCTGCGCCTGGACACCGACGCCACCGCCCACCTGCACGAGCTGGCCACCCCGACCACCGCCCGTCGGCGACGGGCCCGCCGATCCGAACAAGTCAGTCCCAGCGTGCGACAACTGCTCAACTCCTGGCCCGCCAACCCCGCCTTCGTCCAGGGCCGCTTCCTGGACGTGTTGGCGGCGAACCCGCTGATGACGGCTCTATCGCCGATGTACACACCCGGCCACAACATCCTCCGCGCGGCATTCCTCGACTCCGCGGTGAGCGACCTCTTCTGCGACCCCGAGGTCAGGCTGGAGAACGTGGTCTCCGCTCTGCGGGCCTCGGTCGGCCCCGACGTCGATGACCCGCAGCTCACCGACCTCATCGGCGAGCTCTCCCTCAAGAGCGCTGACTTTCGTCGACTGTGGGCACGTCACGACGTCAAACCCCACGTCGGCACCGGTGTCCACCGAATGCAACACCCTCAGGTCGGTGAGCTGGAACTGCACTACGACAAGTTCCACCTCGCCGGCGCCGACCGCCAGATGCTGACGGTCTATCAAGCTGAACCGGGTAGCCGCTCCGCCGAAGCACTGACACTGTTGGCCACGATCGCAGCCGATCAGCAACACCGCCCCGTCGGACGCGCCACCGACATAGATGCCGACAGCGCCAGCCCGACGCAAGAGACCTAACCACCAGTCCTCCCCAGGCGGCGAGCACATCCAGTCAATCAACGCGAAATGCTTCCGGCCTACCAGACGATCAAAGCAAGGACTCCAGGCAGCCGGGGTTTAGGTCGGCTGCCTCCGCCTTCGACGCCGTCTCGCTCGGCGCCGGACGAGTGGCTAACGTCAAGAGGTGCCGACACATGCTGTCGGTCTCCTCGTGACGGGTGAAGGAGCGTGGTGTGGGCGCCGATCACGCAGACCAGGCGGGCTACGCCGAGTTTGCCGCCCAGATGCACGACGTGTTCCGATGCACGTGGAGGCGCCTCGGGTCGGTGCGACGGGGTGCGAGCGCCACCGTCCTGCCGGACGCCTGTGCGGATGTGGTTGTCGATCAGTCGGGGAGTGCGGTCCTGGTGGGACCCACGATGATCCCTCATCGGCATGAACTCGATGCATCGACCTCGTTGCGGGGGCTCCGTCTGCAGCCCTGGGCGATCCCGCTGCTGTTCCGAACCACCGCGAGCGACCTGCGTGACCAGGTGATCTCGCTGGAGGATCTGCTCGGGAGCCGAATGGCCCGGGCGGTGGCCGAGGCCGTGTGGCATGGCCGCGTGCCGGCGTGCTGGCGCGCGGTGGACACGTCGCCGTGGCAGATCGACCTGGTCAAGGGGCTGCTGACTGCCCCGAGCAGCCTGGTCGAGCACACGGGACGCCGCATCGGGGTCTCGGAGAGGCAGGCGCGTCGCACGACGCGGCAGCTGACCGGTCTGTCGCCCCGCGAGTTGGCGCAGGTCGGTCGCCTGCACCGGGTGCTGCCCCTGTTGGACCGCGAAGACCACCCGCTCGCCACGGCTGCCGTTGAGGCGGGATTCACCGACCAGGCGCACATGACTCATGCGCTCAAGCGTCTGACTGGGGCGACTCCGCACCGCCTGCGCGAGGAGCGGGGTGACCCCGCTAGCTGGCATGGGGATCGCGTGTTGCGCGAGGTAACGGACCTGATCACGGCCGGCTGAGCCTCCACTTCACTCCGTCGCCTGTGGCCGATTGGTACAAGAGTCGTGCGTGCCAGGCGGGGCAAGGTATGGAGTCATGAGCACCGACCTTCAGGCAGCGAAGCAGTTCGTCTACGCCAACGCCCGGCTGCTCGACCGACGCCGGCTTGAGCATCTGCTGGGCGAGGCGTCGGCCGACGTCGTCGTAGAGGTTCTGCGGACCTACCAGAACCCGGACGGCGGCTTCGGGCACGCACTGGAGCCGGACATGAGAGCACCCGGCAGCGAGCCGTCCGCAGCCCTGTTGGCTCTCGAGACGTTGCTCCAGGTCGATGTCACCGACCACCCGGTCATCGAGGCCGCAGCGGACTGGATCGCCACCGCCTCGTCACCGGAAGGCACCCTGCCTCAGATGAGCGCGTCCGGCGCCGGGTATCCACACGCTCCGTTCATCAACCCGGGTGGGCCCACGTTCTTGACCTTCGCCCTGGCCGGGGCGCTGTGGGCAACGACGGTGCGACCGGCGTGGCTGGAGCGCGCTACTGCCTGGTGCTGGCAGGAACTCGAGCAGGCGGAGCGCCCCCACACCTACACGGTGGTGTTCGCGCTGCGGTTCCTCGACGCCGTACCCGACCACGACCGTGCGTGCGCCGCCATCGAGCGTCTCAAACCGCTTCTGGACGCGGACGGCTGCATCCCGGTCCCGGGAGGGATCGAAGGCGAGCGGGTCACCCCACTCGACCTCTCACCGCAACCAGGAACCCGGAGCCGGGGTCTGTTCAGCACCGAGCAGATCGCCGCTGACCTAGACCGACTCGAGACCGACCAGCTCGACGACGGAGCCTGGGACTTCGACTGGCTGCACTGGTCACCGGGACAGGCGCTCGACTGGCGCGGCAGCATCACCGTCAGCACCCTCCAGCGCCTCCACGACCATGACCGCGTTCAGGTCGCCCCGACCGCCTGAGACACGACGCTGACAGAGACGAGGAGACCTCCATGTCGCATCACCACCACGCCATCGACTATGTCGAGCTCCCGGCGCCACGCCAGGAGATGGCCCGATCCTTCTACACCCAAGCCTTCGGCTGGCAGTTCAACGACTACGGACCCGAGTACACCGGCATCCGTGGCCCGGACCCCGAGGGACCCGAAGCTGGAGGACTGGCCACAGACGGTCCGACGCAACCCCTGGTCCTGATCTACTCCGACGACCTCGACGACACCCTCCGCGCCGTCCTCGCCGCAGGCGGAACCGTCCTGGTCGAGCCCTACGACTTCCCGGGTGGACGTCGCTTCCACTTCACCGACCCCTGCGGCAACGAGCTGGGCGTATGGGGACCGGCCCCCCACCCGAACGCGCACCACTGACCGCCCAGAACCAGGAGAACTGGCCACTCATGAGCGAGATCATCAACTCGACCTACCTCACCCTCGACGGCGTCATCGAGCACCCCGAGACCTGGCCCGAGATGGGCGGCTTCGGTCCCGAGGGCAACAAGATCCAGACCGACCTCGTCCTCGGATCCTCCGCCGTGATCATGGGCAGACACACCTACGACGGCTTCGCAGCGGTCTGGCCGACCATGTCGGGGAACCCGCTGGCCGACAAGATGAACGCGATGCCCAAGTACGTCGCGTCCACCACGCTTACCTCACCGACCTGGAACAACACTCACCTGATCACCGGTGATGTCGTGGAGTACGTCACCCAACTGCGGAACGAGGCAGAGGGCAACGTGGTGCAGTTCGGCTTCGGTGCCCTAACCCAGGTATTGCTGTCCGCAGGCCTCCTGAACCGCCTCCGGCTCTGGCTGCATCCGATCCTCCTCGGCCGGGGCGGTCCCGCGGACCTCCTGTATAGAGAGCTCCCCACCACCAAGTGCACCCTCGATCGATGCACGCCCTTGGAGTCGGGGATCGTCATCCTCGACTACCGCGTGACCGCCGCTGGCTGACACCCCGAGGGCCGTGATCGCACCCGCCCGGCCCACTAGCCTGAGTCTGCCGCGCCACCCATTCACGTTCCGGAGGAGTGACGATGGACCTGACGCCGTACGCCCGGAAGCTGGTGCTGCCGTTAGGCTTCGTGCCACCGAGGGTGCTGCGGTACGACGACGTCGTCGCGCGTGCGATCACTCGGGACGATGTCGCCGAGGACGTGCTCGGCATCAATGCGAGCCTCGATTTGATTCGCGAGACCCGCGGCGGTTCATGGCCCACAGAGGCCGTGACCGAGGAAGAGATTATCGTCGATGAGTACTGGCACGAGTGCGAGTTCCGCGACAACAAGTCCTTCAGCTTCATCCTCCGAGCAGATGGTCTTGGCTATGTCGGCTGCGCCTACCTCTACCCGATGGGAGTGAGACAGCCCTTGACGCCAGACCTGGCCCAGCACGACGTCGACGTCAGCTGGTGGGTCACGCCGAAGGCCCACCAGGCCGGCTACTACGCCAAGGTGCACGAAGCGCTGCAACAGTGGGCGACCGAGGACTACCCATTCCAGCGGCCCCACTACTCCAACGCGCGGATGCCCTGAGCGGCAACCGCGTCGCATAGGTGTACTTGGCTGAGGAGTTCGCGTCAGTCGGCTGATCGGGGGAAGTCCTCCCATGCCTGTGTGGCGGCGTCGCGAGCCGACGGGACTCGAGTGAGAAGCCTGGGGACGAGTCGCCCGGCCGGCGGAACAGCGCAGGGAGTCGAAGTCCCAGCCGCCGTCGTCGAGCTGCTCTCGCTCGAGGAAAACTTCACAGGATCCCCATCCGCGTTATCTCGATAAGAGATTGAAGTACTGGAACAGTACCGAAGTCTCTTGGATCGCCGCAAGCGGCATACCATCGTGGGATGCCGGCCTGGAACGGGTACAGCCGCTTCTGCTCGCTCGCCCGCGCCCTCGACCTCGTCGGGGAACGCTGGACCCTGGTGATCGTCCAGGAGCTGCTGCACGCCCCCCGCCGCTACACCGAACTGCGCTCGCGGCTACCCGGGATCGGGTCGAACGTGCTGGCCGAACGGCTTCGCCGCCTCGAGTCCCACGCGATCGTCGAGCGTGTCCCGGCGCCGTGGGTGCAGGTGTCCTCTACCGCCTCACCGACCGGGGACGGCGCCTCGGCCCCGCCCTGGCCGAGTTCCGCCAGTGGGGCCTGGACGAGCTCCTGCCACCCGCCGCCGACGGTGACACACCTGCCGCCGAGTACGACCTGTCCTACGCGGTACCCGCAGACCTGCCGCTGGCCGAGGCCTACGAGTGGCACCTCGACAGCGACGTCTACTCGCTGCGGATCGACCGCACCCGCCTGACGGTCGAAACCGGCTCCACACCCGACCCCGCCCTGGTCCTGCGCACCACGCGGGCGTTCATGCACCGCTGGGTCGCCGGAGAAACAACCTGGGACCGCGGCCGCCGCGACGGCCACGTCGAGGTGACCGGACCCGCCGACGCATGGGACCGCATGCTGCTGGCCACCGCCTACCCAGGCCGACCCGCCAATCTGCTCACCCGACTACGGGCGCAGCCCACCCCAACAGCGCAAGCACCGCCCGCGAGCACGCCAGCCCACCGAAGCCACCCGCCCAGCGGATAGCGTCGCGACCTACGACGCCCGAACGTCCTCGAGAGCCAATCTCAAACGGCGAGCCCGGGCTCGCCAGCGAGCGAGAGTTCGGCGCTCAGTCGCCGACCTGAGCCCCAGACGTCCACGATCGAGCACGATGGCCGCGACCCGGCGCGGCCGGTGAAGCATGCGGACCGAACACCTGACTGAAAGATCCACTGCGCAAGTAAGCGTTCACACGGGCGCACGCCAAGATTTCAGTGCCCAGCTAACAGCGCCGCACGACTGAAACCTTCAGGTGCGGTTGACAAGTACTCTGAACCGACGCCGAACAGTTCAGTAGCGTGCCCTACTTTTCAGTCAACGCTTCAGTTCGGAACCGATGATTTCAGTAGCGCTGCGCTGGCGGCCGTGGCGTTCGCCTGCGCGCAGATCGGAAAGCCGTACGTGTGGGGTGGCAACGGCGACCCCGGGTTCGACTGCTGCTGCGCCAGGACGCGACGCTGAGGCGCCGCCGTTGCGCACCTGGTACGCGGGCATCGGGACCTGCCTGCCGTACCTGGCGACGCACGTCATGGGCTCACCCGGCCATTGGCGGATGTTCCCGACCCGGGCCAACGGGCAGCCGGCATCCGTCGTCTACTACCGGGACGGGCGGCCGGTACCTGCCGTACGGGGTTCGTCGTGCTCACCGCGGGGCGTCGGCGGCGTCACGGCGATCACCGCCTTTGGCGACCCCGGCCTCGTCACCGCGTTCGGCTTCCCGGCGTCGGTGCCGGCGCGCGCAGGGGCCGGGGACCGGGTCCGCATCAGGGACTGACCTCGGCGTCCGTGGCCGCGACGGGCCCGGGCAGCACGTCGGTGGAGTCCGCGCGGATGGGCTGGTCGCAGTGCTCCCAGCGCGGGGCGGCGGGGGCGACGTGGCCGCACGGCCGGTGCCGGTACAGGACGGGGGGCCTTCATCGTGCCGCGTGAGGCGGTCAGGCGGGGGCGGGGACGCCTTCGAGGACGATGACCGGGAAGACGCGGTCGGTGTTCTTCTCGTATTCGGAGGCGCCGTCGGAGACCAGGCCGTAGAGCCGGTCGCGCTCCTCGCCCGCCGTGACGACGGCCCGGGCCGGGAAGGACCCTTCGCCGAGTTCCACCGTCACCGACGGGTTGGCCCGCAGGTTGTGGAACCAGGCCGGATGCCTCGGGGCGCCCGCCTTGGAGGCCATCACGAATACCCGTCCGTCGCCGTCGACCGCGAACCCGAGCGGCACGGTCGCCGGCCGTCCGGTCCGCGCCCCGGTCGTGGTCAGGAGCAGGATCGGGAACGGCGGCTGGCTGACCACGCCGTGGTTGGCGCGGAACTCGCTGATGACGCCCTGGTTGTAGGCCAGGAACTCCTCGTCGGATGGCACGGACGGCACTACACCTCCAGAGTATCTCGAAGAAATTGACCGTACTACGAGCGAGTCTCTCCAAGCAACTGACATATGCTGCAAGGGTGCCGCCGCGAACCTCGTTCGAGACCATCGACTGCTCGATCGCCCGCACCATGGCCGTGCTGGGCGAGCCGTGGACCGCCCTGATCCTGCGTGACCTGTTCATCGGAGTCACCCGGTTCGATGCCCTGAACGCCCATCTCGGCGTCTCCCGCAAGGTCCTCACCCTGCGCCTCAGCCGGCTGCTCGACGACGAAATCGTGGTCAAGCGCGCCTACGCCCACCGGCCGGAGCGGTTCGACTACATCCTGACCGCCAAGGGATGGCAGCTGTGCGACATCCTGCTCGCCATCAGCGCCTGGGGAGACCAGTGGACGACATCAGACGCCGGACCGCCCGCCCTGCTCCACCACCGCCGGTGCAACCACCTCACAACCGCCGAAATCCGCTGCTCTCACTGCGGCGAGCCGCTACACGCCGCGGACACCGAGGTCACACCGCTGCGGTGATCATTGGGGGGGTGTCGCAGCTTCCTGAAAACTGGATCTGGTCGAGTAGCCGGGGGCATCCCAGCCCCCGGCCCTCGCAGATCCGGGCGTGAAGTAGACTCGCCCGGCTCCTGCTGCACATCACGAGCGGTGCCCGATTGGTCGCCGATTGTCGTGGCTCCTCCCTGGATGGTTGGCCCGAACCGTCGGCGTCCGCACCGCCCTACGGGGCGGTCAGTACCGCAGCGCCCAGTGCGCGAACAGGCCAGGGGACCGTTCCCGGACTCCCCCGAGCCACGCCCACGCCCTGCGGTCGCTACGTTTCAGTCGTTTGTATTTCCTCTTTGCCCAGCGCATGAGATGGCGATCGATGCGCACACCGATGGGGATCACCACAGACGGGTAGAACATGGTGAAATATTCCAGCCAGCCCCCATATCCACCGGGTTTGGGCTGGTGGTCGCTCTTGAGGGGCTTTACCGCGCTGGTTCCTCTCGTCCACCTTCCCGCCTCGCTTGCGGGACCCGCATCATCCGGTAGTGCTGACACGTCCCCGCGTTGTCGGGGCTGCTGTCCACCCTTGCCGGCGTCTCCCGGCTCAGGCTGCCCCCTGCTTCAACCATTCCGCTGCGACGAAATGATGACGAAGGTCTTTCTCCCCCGTCCGGTTGATTGCGCCTCGTGGCGCTCGATATCCCACGACCACACCTCGCTGGGACCGTGGGCGACCAGCTCGGGGCGGACGCGGGGTGGATGGATGGCCTGGCGGCGGCGTTCGGACACCTGGCCGGCGGCTCGCGCGATCCGGTACATCGTCGACATCGAGCACCAGTAGCGGCCGTCGTCGAGCTCCCGGGCCCAGACCTGGGGGATCGCGAGATCGGCGTAGGCCGGGCTGGCCAGCAGCTGAAGGACCCGGGCCCGTTCGGACCCGCTCAGCGCGGCGGGCGGCGGGGTGCGTGGCAGCCAGGGGCCGTGTCGCCGGCCCGCGCCGGCGGCATGCCGATAGTGGCTGGCCCGCGAGATACCCGTCAGCACACACGAGGTCCGGACCGCGATCCCCGCCGCTCGCAGCTCGGTGAACGCGCCGGTCAGGACCTCGTCGGTGGATCGTCGCGTTCCGCGCTCTCGGAGATCTCCTCCAAGAGCGCGCGCGCTTTGCCCATGATGTCCAACGCCATCCGCGTTCTCGCCAGCTCGGACGTCAGCTTCTCGTTCTGCCGGCGGAGTTTCTCCAGCTCGACCTGCTCGGCTGACTTCCTGGGCCGGTCCGACGGCGCCGCGCCAGCGCGGGTCAGCCCGCCGGCGTCCCGAGCCAGGGTCCACTCGATGATGTGCGACGAATACAAACCTTCCCGGCGCAGGATCGCGCCTTTCTCGCCGTTCGCCGCGTTCTCGTACTCCGCGACGATCGCCAGCTTGTACTCGACGCTGAACGTCCGCCGCGACGGCCGCGGCGCTGAATCACCAGGACCCGGCGACCGCGCCGGCCGGTCAGGCGAGGTGGACACGACCATGAGGATCTCCCATCCCGCCCTCGATCAGGAACCCCACACTCGCACGGGGTGTCTCACATCAGCCTGGCAAAGAGGGCTGCGTGCCGATGGTCGACGCTCCCCATGAAGGCGCCGACGTCCGCGTCGAACCGTTTCCCACGATGGTGGGCGCACGATGGGGATTCGACCTCTACCTGGGAGCGAGTACGCCGGTCGCCGGGTAGCAGTGCGCAGCATGAACACCGCCGGGTCGGCACTGTCAGCACCCGGGCTGATCATCATGCGAGGTGCCGAGAGCGCGGGCAGGGCCCGGTTCGTTGGTGCAGTGATCGATCGCCGGAGCCTTGACCTCAAGTTCGGTTGAACTCCTAGTCTCCCACGCAAGCCCCCGTGGAGGAGGAGATCATGGGTCGAATCGAGATGCGGCCGGTGCTAGACAACGACCAGGTGGCACACGCCGCGGCCGAGGCTGCCGTGGCACGTCTCGCGGCCGACTTGCAGGAGGGCTTGGACGACGCCGACGCCGACACCTACGATCGGTCCTTCGCCGCGGACGTGCTGTGGGGCAGCCCCTACGGCGCCACCCTGACTGGCTTCGACACGTTGATCGGCGTGCATCGTCGACTTATGGAAGCCGGGACCGCGCCGCCCTCAGAATTCCAGGTCGTCGCGGTGCGCGCCCCGGCGCCCGGTGTCGCGATCGCGCAGATCCGTCGGCGAGCACGCGATGGCGACGGGTTCTCCGAGATGGCCCTGTACACCCTGGTCGAGCGGGACGGCCGGTGGTGGCTGGCCGCCGCGCAGAACACTCCGATCGTCGAGGCACCGGCGTGATCGCGACTACCCCAGAAGTCAGGAGATGGGTCAAATGGCACGCACGGCCTCTGTCGCTCGATCCCGCGGGTCCGCCGCTTGACCTGCCCCAGTCCCTGTCAAGGGCGCGAGTGGTGGGTCTGGCCTCGTCAGTGCGCTCGGCCAGGGAGTTGGTTGCCGCGACACACGTCCTGCTGCGCGCGCTCGTCGAGCAGGCCGGCTTCCGCGCGGTGGCCGTCGGAGCCAGGAGACCGGTGCGGCGCTTGACCGGTTTGTCCGAAACCGGCGGGGGCGACGCTGCCGCTCTGCTCGCCGCCAGCCAAAGCTTCCTGCGGGTCCACGAGGCGCTGCGCGTCGTCCGGTGGCTACGCGCGTGGACCCGCGAGTATCCCGACGATCCCGCTGTCGGTCGTGGCCGGCGCGCGGCGCTTTCCGGGTGTCATGTGTCAGCGAGACTCTGTAGATCATCGGTCGCGGACTCGGTCGTTTCTCAGGCGTCAGGTATACGTCGAGCCCGCCGGTGCCGAAGGCGGCGGGCTGGGCCAGTGCTTCCTTGCCCCAGGCAGCGGCCTGCGCGGTTCCGTTTCGTCGCGGCGCAGGCCGCGCCCCGGATCCCTGGACGATCGAGGTGGGTGCGGCCCCCCGCGGCGCACCCACCTCTACCTTCGCGGCCGGGTCGGGCCCGCCGGTGCGTATCACCCGTACCGCGGGCGGGGACGATTCCCGCCTGCGGCCGGCCCGGTGGTGGCGTCGTAAGTGGGTGGGCGGGTCAGGTTTCGGGGTGGGGACGGGCGGTGCGGACGAGCCAGGCGAGGCCGAGGCCGGCGAGGAGGGCGGTGGGCTGGTGGGGCGGCAGGAGTAGCGCGACTGCGGCGGTGAGCCCGAGTAGCAGGCAGGCGACTCGTGGCGCCGCCCGGCGCCGCCAGCTGGTGACGGCGAGGGCGGCGAAACCGGCCGCGCCGATCAGCATCTTGGGGAGGTGGGCCACGAGTACGAAGGCGCCCGGGTGGTCCCACTGGGCGTCGGTGGCCAGCCGGGTGGCCTCCACGCCGAAGGTCGCCACCCCCCAGGCGACGGCGGCGATGGACAGGCAGGCGGCGGCGGCGGTGAGCAGCGCCCAGCGGGGTAGCCGGGTGTGCGCGGCGAGGGCGGGCAGAGCCAGGGCGACGACGGCGAAACCTAGCGCCATGAGCATGTTGGCGGTGACACAGAGCGGGCTGCGTACCGCTTCCCGGCCGGTGAGGTCGGACAGCAGGGCGAAGCTGGAGATGTAGGCGGCGGCGCCGACCGCGCCGATCAGGCCGCCCGCGACGACGGCGACCTGGGCGGCCTGGGCGCGTGCGGCGGTGGACGGGGCGTGAGTGGCGGCCATGGTCATGGTGTCCTCCGAAATCGTCGGTCGTTCGGACCTGGTCGGCTGTCGGGATGCGCCGCCGCTCTGGTTGGCAGCAGCCTGCGTGCTGATGTGGCTCGACCCGGCTCCGGTCCGGAGGGAAGACCGTGTCGAGCGTTCGGCGTGGGTGGTCGTCTGCCGTTGTTCCACTTGGGTGTCAACGGATTGCGGGGTCGGAGCCGGTGGCCGGGTGTGGCAGGCTCGGCGTGCCCACATCTGTGACGCGATGTCCTCGGACGTAGACGGCGCGGATGCGGTGCAACGCCGCGGGGTCGGTCAGGGGGTTGCCGTCGACGGCGAGGATGTCGGCGTCGTAGCCGGGCGTGAGCCGGCCCTTGCGATGGCCGAGGCGGCAGACGGCGGCGGCGTGAGAGGTGACGGCGCGCAGCGCCTGGGCGGGAGTCGCACCGATCTCGGTGAGCTGGCCGACGGCCCAGCGCAGCACGTCAGGTGGCTTGAGCAGGCCAATGCCGGCGTCGGTTCCGACGGTGATCGGCGCTCCGGACTCATAGAGCCGGCGGGCGTTCGCGATCAAGGCCGGCAGGCGGGCGGCTATCGCGGGCGGCATCGTCGCTCCGGGAACCGGAGCTACCCCCCGGGTGATGCCGAGCATGATGCGCCGGTCGGCGATCGTCGCGACCAGTTCGTCGGGGGGCGGGTCCACGCCGTGGGCGGTCATGAAGGTGACGTGCTCGAGGCCGTCGACGCCGGCCGCGACCGCGTCGGCGACGGCCTGGGTGCCGTGGGCGTGGGCCGTGATCGGCAGGCTGTGGCGGTGGGCCTCCTCGACGGCGGCCCGCAGATCGTCCGGTCCGAACTGCGCTAGCTCGGGCCGGCTGCCAGGGGTCAGGTTTCCGCCACTTGCCATGATCTTGATGACGTCGACGCCGGCCTCGGCGTGCGCCCGGACGGCTGCGCGTATCCCGTCGACGCCGGTCGCCGCGCCGCCGAGGTAGTGGCAGTGCCCGCCGGGCGTGGTGATGGGTGGTCCGGCGGCGACGATGGTCGGCAGCGACGAGTCGGAGCTGGCGGCGGCACGCAGGGCGAGGCTGAGGTAGCCGCGGTCACCGAGGTCGCGCACCGTGGTCACCCCGCCGCGGGCGGCGCGCCGGGCGGCGGCGGCCATCGCTACGAGGGCGGCGGCGTCGTCGCGGCGGGCGAGGTTGCCGACCGGGTCCTCGCTCGCGTCGAAGGCCAGGTGAACGTGGGTGTCGATCAAACCGGGCAGCAGCGTAGCGCCGGCGAGGTCGACGACCGTGGCCCCGTCGAGCCGGTGGACCCCGTCGGGCGCGCCGGTCCCCGCGTCGACCGCGACGATCGTTGCGCCGTCGAGGACGACCGTCGGATCGGCGGTCAGGGTCGAACTGGTCCCGTCATACAGCCAGGCGGCGCGCAGGACGGTGAGCCTGTCGCGCTCGGTAGCGGTTGTGGTCATGCCCGGCAGCATGCGGCCGCCACCCGTCCGGCCGCGTCCAGGCAATTACTCAGTCGCGGTACTTATCTCCTGCCACGGCTGGCCGGCGGCGACCCAGGCGGCGATCTGAGCCCGGTTGGTGAACCCGAGCTTGCCGAGGATGTTCTGGACGTGATTTTCCGCGGTCCGTGCGGTGATGTGAGCGGCCGCCGCGATCTGGCGGCTGGTGAGCCCTTGGGCTGCAAACCTGCGCCTGCGCTCCCCGGACACCCATGTTTCTGGCAGCCTGTCGGCATGATCACGGGGGCAGGCCGGTCCGACACGCAGCCCAAGGCTGGAAACCGGGTGGACTACTTTATTTCCTACACCGGCGCGGACCTGGCCTGGGCGGAATGGATCGCCTGGCAGCTGGAGGCGACCGGCCACACCACCCTGATCCAAGCCTGGGACTTCGGCCCTGGCGCGCACTTCGTCACCGAGATGCACCGGGCCTCCCAGGCGGCGGAACGGACGATAGCCGTGTTGTCGACCGCCTACCAGCGGTCCGACCACGCCGAAGCGGAGTGGCAGGCCGCCTGGGGCGCCGACCCGTCCGGGGAGATGCGGCGCCTTCTGGTCTTCCGTGTCGAAGACTGCGACCGACCTGGGCTGCTGCGCCAGCTGGTCACCGTCGACCTATTCGGCCTCGACCACGATGCGGCCCGGGACCAGCTACTGGCGGCCACGGCCAACCAGCGGAGGAAACCAGCGAAGTCGCCTGCGTTCCCTGCCATCTCCACGGAGCCGGGCGGCAGCGTGGCACCGCCGAGGTTCCCCTCGTCCCGTCCACCCGGCGCGGTCCGGGTAGGCGACGCCGACCCGCGCCGGTTGGGAGTCCATCCGGCGATCAGCGTGGCTGGGGTTCCCGACGACGCTCCACCGGAGTACGTGCTGCGTGACGTCGACACTGCCGAGTTCGGGGTGCGGGCCCGGCTGCGGGCCGCGGCCGGGCGGGGCGGGTTCGTGCTGCTGGTCGGCGGGTCGTCAGTGGGCAAGACCCGCTGCGCCTACGAGGCCCTCGGGGCGCTGCCGGCGGACTGGTGGCTGGTCCATCCCGCCGGCCCGAGGGAGGTGGCCGCCCTGGTTGGCCGGGTGCCGGGCCGGACGGTGGTATGGCTGGACGAGATCCAGCGCCACCTCGACGGCGAGAACGGCCTGACCGGCGGGACGGTGCGGGCGCTGCTCGCCGCCCCCGGCCCGGTGGTAATCGTGGGCACACTGTGGCCGGGTCGGTACGCCACCTACACCGCCCTACCTTCGGGCGGCGCGGACCCCCGGGCACGAGAGCGGGAAGTGCTCGACCTGGCCGACGTGGTCCGCGTCGCCCCAGACTTCAGCGCGGCCGAGCAGACCCGCGCCGAGAAGGCGGCGGCAGGGGATCGCCGACTGCGAGTGGCGTTGGACTCGCGCGGCTACGGGCTGACGCAGACATTGGCCGCCGCCCCCCATCTGGTCGCCCGCTGGGACGACGCCAAAACCGCCCACCCGTATGCATGGGCGGTGCTGACCGCGGCGCTGGACGCGGCCCGGCTCGGCGCCCTCCGCGCGCCGCTGCCCGCGGACCTGCTACGCCGAGCGGCCGTGGACTACTGCACTCCCCGCCAGCAGGCCGAAGCCCCCGCCGGCTGGTTCGAACAGGCCCTGGACTACGCCACCCGCACACTGCATGGGGCGACCGCCGCCCTGACACCGGTCGCCTCCGGCAGTATGGGCCAGGTCGCCGGCTACACCGTCGCCGACTACCTCTTCCAACACGTCACCGCGGTTCGCCGTTTCGACCGTGTCCCGGCTAGCACCTGGAGCGCCCTCGTCGAGCACGTCAATGACGCCGCCGACTGCACCCGACTTGCCGACAGCGCCTTGGCCAGGCTGCTTTACGGCATCGCCATCCCTCTCTACCGCGCCGCCGCCGACGCCGGCGACATTCATGCCTCCGCGCGGCTCGCCGACGTGCTGGCCGAACGCCGCGACCTCGACGGGCTACGCCGCCGAGCCGACACCGGTGATTCTTTCGCCGCACATACGTTGGATCGGCTCTTTGTCGACGACCTAGTCGAACGCGGCGATCTTGACGAGCTGCGTCGCCGGCCCCACCTCGACCTTGGGTATGCCATGCGGCGGCTCGCCGACGTGCTGGCCGAACGCGGCGACCTCGACGAGCTACGCCGCCGAGCCGACACCGGCGATCCTTTCGCGGCCCAACAGCTCACTGACGTGCTGGCCGAGGAGGACTTCGACGAGCTGTGCCGCCAAGCCCGCAGCGGCAACAATCCCTACGCCGCCATGAGCCTCGCCAAGATTAACATCGACCACTACGACCGTTACGACGACGACACACTGCGAGCTTTCATCGAAGGCATGGGCGACGGGCATGCCTTATTGCTACTAAGACGGCGGACGATCAACCGCATCGACGACCTCGACGAACTGCGTCGCTGGACCGACGACGGCAATACCTATGCCGCCCAGCGGCTCGCCGATGTGCTGGCCGAGCGCGGGGACCTCGACGAGCTGCGTCGCTGGGTCGACGCCGGCTATCTCTATGTCGGCGAGAGGCTGGCCAGCCTGCTGGCTAAACGCGGTGGGAGCGTCGAAGCCGACCGGCTGCGGCGGTTCGGCTTCAACCCTGACGGCTCGATCGCTTCCGGCTCCCAGTAGCCAACTAAACACCGGTCGCGCAGCCAGTCGATGACCCGAGCGACGGCCCGGCCGGTTCCCACGCACACAACCCGCCGATCCACCACCCCGACCACATAGCCCTACCCACACCGCCCCCGGGGCCACCACGGCCCCGGGGGCGGTGTCGTACCACCCGCCGATCAGGCGCCCGCCGGGCCGCACCCGGCCCCACTTCCGCACCGACCACACCCGCGCCCGACGGCCGCACCCCCGACGACCCCTACCGCACCACCCACCCAGCCCGACGCAGGTGCGCGGGTCGCGCCCGCCCGGCCCGCGGACGGGGCCGCCAAACGGCTCCCCACGGCCCCAGGCAGCCCCCGGCACCCCCAAACCGCACCGATTACAAGTGGGGCGGATTGTGGATACGAACCCTCAGGTTCGGGAAGTGCCGCCGACCTGCCGGCGGCCATCCGAGACTGCCCGCTGGCAGCCAGTGGGTGCCCGATGACGGCTGTTACGGAACGTGGTAGACCGATATGGGACGCGATAACCATGAGTGAGCGGCGTCTATCAGCTGCCAGCGGGCAGATCCAGATCCCGTTCTCACTTGCAAAGCCAAGGATGGCGGCCGTCGGGCACAGCGCTGTTCCTGCCGAGAATGCGATCCGCCCTGCTCAGGCGGTCGCAGTCGCGGCTGCCGGCTGTGGGCCCTTCCAGCGCCCGGTCCTCGCTCCTCGCGTCGGTGGCTGCGCGAGGATGCCGGTTCGTGCTGGTTCGACTGACCTACCTCGGTGTCACGAACGCGTTCGCGCTGCTATGCCTGCTGCCCCGCAGTGATCGCGACAAGGACATCGAGATCCTCACGCTGCGCCACCAGATCGCGGTACTCCAACGTCAGCTCGACGGCCAACGGATCCAGTTCCAGCCCGCCGAGCGCGCCCTGCTGGCGGCGCTCCCGCACACATTGCCGCGGCCAACCCTTGGCCGCCTGCGACTCCTGGTGCGCCCGGACACCGTGCTGCGCTGGCACCGCGACCTGATCGCGCGCCATCACGCCGCCGCCGCCCGTCCCAAGCGGCGCGGCCGTCCCCGCACCGTGAGCTCGATCCGCGCCCTGGTGCTGCGCCTGGCCCGGGAGAACAACAGCTGGGGCTACCGGCGGATACACGGAGAACTGCTGGTCCTCGGCATCAAGGTCGCCCCGTCCACGGTCTGGGAGATCCTGCACGCCGCAGGCATCGACCCCGCACCCGACCGCACTGCGACCACCTGGGCCGACTTCCTACGCTCCCAGGCCCACGGCCTGCTCGCCGCCGACTTCCTCGAGACCGTGACCCTGACCGGGACGCGTCTCTACATCCTCGCCGTGATCGAACACGCCACCCGCCGCATCCGGGTCCTCGGCGCCACCGCGCACCCCACCGCCGCGTGGGTCACCCAGGCCGCCCGCAACCTCGCCATGGACCTCCACGACGCCGGGATGACCGCCCGCTACCTCATCCGCGACCGAGACAGCAAATACCCGGCGATGTTCGACGCGATCCTCGCCGACGCCAGGATCACAGTCGTACGCAGCAGTGTCCGAGCCCCACGCATGAACGCGATCATGGAACGGTGGGTAGGAACCTGCCGCCGGGAGCTCCTCGACCGCACCTTGATCTGGAACCAGTGCCACCTCCTGCACGCGCTCCGCGAATACGAGGCGCACTACAACGGACACCGGCCACACCAGGGCATCGCCGATGCCCGGCCACTCCAACCGCTGCCCGAACCGGTCACCGACCCGGACCGGCTCGCCCACCTAGACATCCGCAGACGCGACCGCCTCGCCGGCATCCTGCACGAATACGAACACGCCGCCTGACAGCCCGGACGCATTTTTCGGCAGGAACAGGCTTGTCGGGACAGCGAGTCACCGTCCGTGCGGCGCGACCCGCCCGAGTCTGAAGGCCGCCCGATTCGACGGGTGGCCCACCTCGCGAGATTCGCCTGATGTTCCAGCCGCCTCGTGTCCGGTCACCTGGAGGCGGCGTATTCGGACGGCGCGGCCGAGCTGGCCCGGCGGGCGGTCCGGCCCCGTGCCGCCAACCGGCCGCCGGGGCCGGTCCGCCTGGGCGACCGTCGGTCGAGGTGCGGGGCGAATGCCCGGGCGTCCAGCGCCTCGCGCACCGGCGCCATCCGGGGGCCGCCTTGGCCGACCATCAGGAACAGCCAGCCGACGAGGAGCAGCAGCTCGGCCTCAGTGAGCCGGGGACCGTACCCGGCCGGTCGGACGACCGGCGACCTCGTGGCGGTGACGATGCCCGTCCCGTCCATGGCGAACAGGACGAGGTTGCGCCCAGGCAGCGAGCCCGGCCCGCCAGCGGTCACGAAGCCGCACTGCCAGACCAGCCAGGTCGGGACCGACCAGCTGGCGCGGTGGCCGGAGGCAAGGACGACCAGCGGCTGCCCGTCGCCGACCAGGATGTCCGCGAGCGGCGCCCCCGACTCGACGTCCCGGACGACCAGGCATCCGACACGGCGCTCGACGGTCAGCGCGCCGGCCAGCGGCACGGTCACGTCGTCGCCGGCCGCCCAGGCCGAGCGTAGGCCGGCGATGACCGCCGGGTCCGTGTCGAGCACGTACTGGTTGCCGGCCCGGTCCCACGCGAAGGCGGGCCGGGCCGCCAGGCTCGCCGCGAAAATGTCGACCATCTGCGCCGCCCTCCTCGGTGTCGTGGATCTCAGGAGAGCGCCCGGTACTCACCGCCCGATCACCACGGGCGTTGATTTCCCGGTGACCACAGGCCGGCGCGGGCGGCCGGGCCGGCCGGCGCGGCTCGGTCGAGCACTCGACCGACAAACGACGGCGTTGATTCCGCGTTGACCGATGGTGGGCAACGCGATGGGGAGAGGCCCGGCAAGTTGCCGATTCCGGTCGGCCGGCGCCGGGTCCGCCCGCACACTGAAGATTCGCCCTGCGCACGGTAGGTCCTCATGCACTTTCGAGTTCTCGGCCCGTTGGAGGTCGTGTCCGGCACCGGTCAGGTGACCCGGGTGGAGAGCGGCCTGCGCCGGCTGCTGCTCACGGCGCTGCTGTCGGAGGCGAACCGACCGCTGAGCGACGAGGAGCTCGTCTCGGCGCTATGGGGTGACGACTGGGATACCCGCGCGACCGACGTCGTCCGTGGCCTGCGCGAGCAGGTGCACCGGCTGCGGAAGCTGCTGCGCGCGGCGTCCGGCGACGATGTCCGGCCCGTCGAGCGGGTGCACAACGCCTACGTGCTCACCGTCGGGCCAGACGAGCTCGACGAGCTCGTGTGTGTGCGCCTGATGGAGCAGGCACAGCGCCTGGTGAAGACCGACCCGCTGGCCGCCGCGGAGCGCGCCGACCGGGCCCTCGGGCTGTGGCGCGGCACGCCACTGGCAGGGCTCGACGCGCGGCCGTTCGTCGTCCGGTACCAGCGGCGCCTGAACGAGCTGCGGCTCACCACAGTCAAGAAGCGGGCCGAGGCCTACCTCGTCTCCGGCCGGCCGGGCCCGCTGCTGACGGATCTTCCGGCCGTCCTGGCCGAGTTCCCGGACGACGAGAGCCTGCGGTCGGGGCTGTCGCTGGCGCTCTACCGCGACGGCCGGCGCGACGAGGCGCTGCGGGTCTGCCGCGACGGCCTGGCCCGGCTCGACCGGCGCGGCCTGATCTCCGAGGATCTCCGCGAGCTGGAGCACGCGATCCTCAACGACGCGGACCGCCTGCGCTGGACGCCCCCGCGGGTCACCGCGCCGACGGGCGAGCAGGGCATCTCCGTGCCGGTCCCGGCGCAGCTGCCAGCCGGGCCGCGGCACTTCACCGGCCGGCGCGCCGAGAGCGAGCGGCTGCTGCGGCTGCTGGAGGCCGCCGCCCGGCCGGACTCGGGCCCGGTCGTCGCGACGATCACCGGCCGGCCCGGCGTCGGCAAGACCGCGCTCGCGCTGTACGTCGCCCACCGCGCCCGCGTCGACGGTGGCCAGTTTTCGCACGGCGCGCTGTTCGCGAACCTTCGCCCACCGTCGCCGTCGTCGCCGCTCGGGGAGGCGGCGGACCCGTCGTATGTCCTGGGCGGCTTCCTCATGGCACTGGGCACACCGCGCGACCGCATCCCGGACGACCTGGCCAGCCGCGAGGCGCTCTACCGCTCCGCGCTGGACGGCCGGCGGATGCTCGTCCTGCTCGACAACGCCGTCAACGAGGACCAGGTCCGGCCGCTGCTGCCTGGCTCGGCGACCTGCGCGGTCGTGGTGACCAGCGCCCGCGCGCTCACCGGCCTGGACGCCGACGAGATCCGGCTCGACTCCCTCGACGCCGACGACTCGCTCGCCCTGCTGGCCGAGATCGCCGGCCGTGCCCGTGCCTACGCCGAGGCCGACGAGGCCCGGGAGATCGTGCGGCTCTGCGGCCACCTGCCCATCGCCATCCGCAATGCGGCCGCGTGGCTGACGCGCCGACCGGACCTGGCCCTCAGCCGGATGCGCCAGGAGCTGACGAACGCTCCGCTGACGGTGCTGCGAACCGGCGACCTGGAGGTGCCGCGCAGCTTCGCGCTCAGCTACCGTGAGCTCTCGGCGGAGGCCCGCCGCGCCTTCCAGCTGCTGTCCATCCCCGGCTGTGAGGAGGTCGGGCAGCTCGACGCGATGGCGCTCACGGGCTTCGACTGGGCCACCACCGAGAAAGTCCTCGACGAGCTCGTGGCGGCGCATCTCATCGATCAGGTGACGGACAACGCGGGCACCGAGTCCCGGTTCCGGTTTCACGACCTTCTCCGCCTCTACGCCCGCGAGCCTCTGGACGTGCGCGACGTCGCGGGCCGCGACGCCCGCGACAGAGATCGACGGGCTGCGCTCAGCCGGCTGCTGGAGACGACGCTGGCCGCGGCGGAACGAGCCGCCACCCTGTTGCACCCGGGCAACACGCGGTTCGTGCAGCGGGTCGGCGAGCCGCCTTGGGCGCCGGATCCGCTGGCCGTCGCAAGGGTGGTCGTCGAGCCGAACACCTGGTTCGCTCGGCGCCGGGCCGACCTGGTGATGCTTGTCGACCAGGCAGGGGCGGCGGGTTACGACGAGCTGACCTGGCTACTCGCCTTCGCGCTCGTCGACTTCTTCGAGGCGACGGGTGGTTGGAGCGACTGGCGACGGACGCAGGAATCGGCTCTGGCCGCGGCGCGCCGACGCGAGTCGGGACCGGCGGAGGCCAACGCCGTCCGGCTGCTCGGCCGGCTGGACCGGCTGCGCGGCAACCACCGCGCGGCGAGGCAGTCGCTGAAGGGGAGTCTGGAGCAGTTCCGGGCGTTGCGGCACCCCCTCGGCGAGGCCTCGGTGCAGCGCAATCTCGCCGAGCTCCACCTCGACGAGGGGATGCCGGAGAAGGTCATCGAACGCGCCGAACGCAGCCGGCTCCTCTACCTGGAGCATCAGCAGCAGTTCGGGGTGGCCCGGGCGCTGGACACCGCGGGCCGTGGGCATTTGCAGGCCGGCCGGGTGGCCGAGGCGCTCACCCGGTTCCAGGCCGCGGTCGCCGCGTTCGCGAAGGAGGGGAACGTTCTGGCGGACCGGCAGACCAGCATGGCGCTGGGCGAGGCCTTTCTGCACGCCGGACGAATAGAGGACGCCCGGCAGATCCTCACCGAGGTCGAGCGCTACTTCGAGACAGAACGGCATCCGCTCGACCAGGCGCGCGCCCTGTTGCTGTTGGCCGAGTCGCACGGGCGGGCCGGCAACGACCAGGAGGCGTTCACTACCTACGACAAGTGCATCGCCATCTACCAGGCCCGGCGGGACAACGTCGGACAGGCGCGCTGCCTGGCGCAACGCGGTCGCCTGCTGGCCTGGGAGGGTGACACCGAGGCCGCGCGTGCCTCCTGGCGGCAGGCGCTCGCTCTGCTGCGCGACCGGGACCAGGCGGTCCGCGACGAGCTGCGGCGCTGGCTCGCCGGTGACGGCCCCGGCCCCCGGCGCGGTGCCATGGGCCGCCGGGTGCACGCGGCGTTCGACCACGACGGTTTCAGCGAGGCCGTCGCGGCCAGCGCCTACCTGATACGGATCATGGCCACCTGGAGCCAGATGCTCGACCTTCCGCACCAGGCGGGCTTCCTCGACGCGCTGCGGGCCGCACTCGAAAACGGTGCGCACGCCGAGATCCTGCTGCTCGATCCCGACTCACGGCATGCCGACGACCGCACCAGCGACCTGGGAGGACGGTACGACGTCGGCGCGCTGGTTCGCGCGAACCTGAAGGCGCTCGGGGCGTTCACGGACTCGCTGCCGGCGCCGTCCCGGCGGCGGTTGGTGGTGCGGCTCTATGACCGACCGCCCAAGATCGCTTTCTACCGTTCGGACGAGACGATGCTGGCGGCCTGGCTCACGCCAGGGCAGTCCGCGAGCGGCGGCCGCCAGTACGAGATCGGTCTCGACTCTGACCTCGCCCAGTTCATCGAGCAGCAGTTCGAGGAGACGTGGAACGTCAGCCAGCCACCCGACCTGGTGTCCTGACCGGCGCGGTGTCCTAGACCGCCGCGGTGAGCTGGCCAGTGCGGTGAGCTGGCGGCCGGGCACGGCCGGCCGGCGGCGTCAGCCGACCGGCGTGGCCTCGGCGGCGTCATGGCCCGGTTCGCGACGCCGCGACCAGACGCGGATCAGGCACCGGCCCGGTCGCGCCGCGGGCGGGTCGCGGAACGCGGTGCGGGCGTGCACCACGGTCCGGTCGTCGAGCAGCAGGCAATCGCCGGGCCGGAGCGTGAGCCTGAGCTGAAGGTCCTCCCGGGCCAGGGTCGCGTCCATGAGGTCGAGCGCGTGCAGCTGCGCCGCAGTCAGCGGCTGGTCCAGGTCTCGCGCCGCGGTCTCGATGCGAAAGCGGTTGCAGCGGACCGTGAACCAGTCGCCGTCGACCTGGAAGACCGGTCCGACGGTGTGATCGGGCTTGTCGGCAGGCAGGCTGTCGCTCGACCGGTTGAACGGGAAGTCGCCTTGAAGAACGCGGGCCGCCGCCGGATCGGCCTGAAGAATCTCCTCCCAGACGGCCCGGGCGCTGACGAGAATGGTCTCCCCGCCGGACTCGGCCGGCGAAACGGCGAGCATCAGCAGATAGTCGATGGGCTTCGACGAGACCCAGCGCGGCGCGGCGTCGTTGTGCAGGTCGAGCCGTTCTCTGCTCTTCGAGCTGCTGGCCACCCTGGAGGCGATCATGCCAATCTCCATGCCGATCACCTGGCCCTCGTCACGGACGAGGTAGTTCCGGTTCCCGTCCCAGTCCTGCGGCTGGACGGTGCCGAACTCCCCCGCGACCGCCAGCGCCAGCCGGGTGGCACCGGCCAGGTCGCCGTCGTCCACGGGCAGACCGGTGAGCAGCGCGATCCCCGGGCCGTCGAGCCAGCGCCACACGTCCTTGTCGATCCGGCCACCCGGGCCGGGCCAGGGGAACCGCCAGCACCGTCGGCAGATGTCCTGGGTGCGCCACGCGGACGGTGGCACCCTGCCGTCGCAGGAACACCGGCGCTCGACCATCGTCTGCCGCCTCGGCCTCGGTGGAGTGAGGCCTTCGTTGTACCGCGCCGGCCTGCGGGTGTTGACAAGGGCACGCAGGGCTTCCGCCCCTGCTCACTGCCCGAATCCGGCTTGGCCGCGCGGAGCCCCCTTTTTCGCCCCCCGCTTCTCGTCCCCGGTGGACCGCGAGGGGTGCGCGGCTGGTCGGCCGTTGACCCAGAACAACGCGACCGTTTCCGCTGTGTCGGATCCGTGGACCTCGACCGGACTGATCCCGACGCCCACTGGCGATCACACTGGGTGTTCACCCGCCGTCGGGCGGCCACCGGAACGCGCGCATGTGCGCCGTCATCATGCGACTCTCGAAGTCGAGAACCTGCTCTGCGGCCGCGACCTGGGAGGTCCTAGCCACGGATACGTCGCCCGCGGGCCTGGCCGCAGAGACACCGCCATCCCACCGTCGAGGTCCGGAGGTCCTCCGCCGGCCGGGCGCCGCGCGCTGGGCCTGCGCACGCGAGGGAGTGGATTCGTGACCTTGGAAGACAGCCGGGTGAACGGCGCGCCGGCCGGCCTGACCGGGGATACGGCGGACCTACTCCAGCAGATGATCCGGAATGAATGCGTCAACGACGGTACGAAGGCCTCCGGGCACGAGTTCCGGAACGCACAGACACTCGCCGCCTATCTGGGCGACACCGGCTTTGACGTCGCCCGTTTCGAGCCCGCCCCGGGTCGCGAGTCGCTGGTCGCGCGCATCGAGGGAACGGATCCATCCGCGCCCGCCCTGTGCCTGATGGGGCACATCGACGTCGTCCCCGTCGACCCGGCCGGCTGGACCAGGGACCCCTTCGCCGGAGAACGGGTGGGCGACGAGATATGGGGACGCGGCGCCGTCGACATGCTGAACCTGACCGCCTCTATGGCGGTCGCCTTCCGGCAGCTGGCGCTCCACGGGCCTCGGTTCGCCGGCGACCTGGTCTTCTTCGCCGCCGCCGACGAGGAGTCCGGCGGCGAGCACGGCATCCGCTGGCTGGCGAAGAACGAGCCGGACGCGATCCGCGCCGACTACGTCCTGACCGAGAACGGCGGCCTGCACAACGGCGCGCACGTCGGCGTCAAGGTCGCCGAGAAGGGGGTCGCCTGGCACCGGCTGCGAGTCCGCGGAACGGCCGGCCACGGGGCGCGGCCCTGGCGGGCCGACAACGCGCTCGCCCGCGCCGCGCAGATCATCCAACGTCTCACCGACTACCGGCCGGCCCCCCGCCTGGACGACCTGTGGCGCCTGAAGGTGGCCACCCTTGACGTTCCGGACGACCTTCGCGCCGCGCTGCTCGACCCGGCCCGCCTGGACGACTGCCTGGGCACCATGCCGAACAAGAACCTGGCCGCGTACCTGCATGCCTGCACGCACACGACGTTCTCCTGCAACGTCGTGTCCGGGCCCATGAAGACGAACGTGATACCGGGAACGGTCGACCTCGACGTCGACGTCCGCAGCCTGCCCGGCGAGGACGCCGACGAGGTCCGCGCCCATCTGGTGGCCGCCCTCGGCGACCTGCTCGACGACGTGGACGTCGACATTTTTCTGCACCAGCCGGCGAACGCGAGCCCCACCGCGACGCCCCTGTGGGACAGCCTCCAACGCGCGGTCAACCAGCGCTTCCCTGCTTCGCGGATCGGCCCGGAGCTCGCGGTGGGGCTGACCGATGCCCGGATCTACCGCGACCTGGGTGCGGTCGCGTACGGCGCGGGGCTGTTCAGCCCCACGCTCGACCCGAGCGACTACGCGCGCCGCTTCCACGGCGACGACGAACGCATCGACCTGGAATCCCTGGCGCTGAGCACCAGATTCTGGATCGACGTGGTCAGCGACTTCCTGGGCTGAGCCGCCGTCCTGCCCGCGGCACCAGAGAGCGCATGTGCGGACCGAGTCCTGCCGGTCCGTGCCTCAGAGTCCGGGAGGAATCTCTCGGAACGGGGCGCTGTGGCCCAGGCGAACCAGGACCGGCAGCGCCGGAATGACTCGGACCGCTTGCTGACGAGCAGCGTCGCGGCGGGCGGTACGGTCTGCGCATGTCCGACGCCGTCACCCGCCGAACGATCAGCCCTGACAGCATGGCGCCTCCGGCGGCCCGCTATGCGCACGCGGTCCTCGTCGAGAACGCCAGCCGGTGGCTGCACACCTCCGGAGTCGTGCCGGTGGCACCGGACGGTTCGGTACCGGACGGGGTGCCGGCCCAGGCGAGCCTGGTGTGGGACAACATCGCCGCGATACTGACCGAGGCCGACATGACGGCCGAGGACGTCGTCGGCATCACCACCTACCTGGTCGTCACCGCGATGACGCCCGGGCTGGCGCAGGCCATGGCGGCACGCGACGCATTCCTCGGCGGCCGCCGGGTCGCCAGCACGCTGGTGACCGTCCCGGCGCTGGCCCAGCCGTCCTGGCTGCTCGAGATCGCGGTCGTCGCCGCGGCGTGAGCGGGCACAGGCGGACCACGACCCCGAACCGGCAGCGGAGGAGACGACGGAGGTCAGGCAAACGGCCCGCAGACACCCACGGTCTGTTTGAATGAGCTTGCAGTGACATGGCCGGCCGCGTTCTTCCAGGTGAAGTAGGCCGTATAGTTGATCTTGATCGTTCGGACGGTGTCCGGGCAGGTGGTCTCAGGGGTGAAGTAGATATCCAGCGCGCTCGCCCAGCCGTCGTAGTCAGTGAAGGTTCTGGTGCCGCCACTCGCCGCAGGAACGGTGATCTTACTGAAGGCGACCCAGTAGTTGGCGTCGTCCTTGGCATTGTCGGTGATGTCCGCCTTGAAGCGCACCTTGCGGCTGCCGTCCGCGGCGACCCGCTGGTGGACCTCGACGCAGCGGATAACGGCCTTACCTTGGCAGTAGCGGCTGTAGATGAAGTCCGCCCGCGCCTCTCCTGGCGCGATGGTCATCAAAGCGGTAGTCGCGATACCGACCAGGACCAGGAGCATCGAGACTTCGGCACGCCGTAAACGCAATCGAGCAGTCATATGGCCTCCTCCACGACTGATTCCTGAATGGCGCCAGTGTGGCACCGTTTTCCGGTGTCGCTTGGGGACCCCTCCTCATCCGCAGCGGCCCTGATCACACCAGCGCCCGGCGACGGACAGCAGCGCGCAGCCGGTCGAGGGGCGCTTGGTGAGCTGTTCGCCGTTCTGATCAGTGGCCGGCACGTGCGCCGCGATCGGCGGCACGGTTGCTGGTTGGATACGCTCATGCGAGTCGGCATCCACCTTCCCCAGTACGGCAGCGTCGCGGGGCCCACGGCGATCGCCCGTGCGGCGCGGCACGCAGAAGAGCTGGGCTTCGCCGATGTCTGGGTGAGTGACCACACCGTCCATCCGGCGGCGCTGAGCTACCCGTCGCCGTACCTCTACGACCCGCTGTTGACGCTGACCTGGGCGGCGGCGTGCACCGAGCGGGTGGGACTTGTGGGGTTCCAGAACTCGGCCACCTGCGTTGAGCTGGGGTTTTATGCGACTCGTTCGTACTCGCCGATCAGGCCGCCCAGGACGGGCCGGCGCTTGATCCGTTCGGTGGTCAGGTCGGCGATGGGGTGGTCGGGTCGTGGTGGCCGGAGATCGCGGCTGCGGTGGGGCCGTCGTCCGTTGTAGTGCCGCATGTATTCGGCCAGGACGGCCCGCAGGTGCCGTTCGCTGAAGATCAGCAGGCGGTCGGTGACCTCGGCCCGGATGGTGCGGACAAACCGTTCCGCGTAGGCATTTGCTCGGGGAGCTTGAGGCGGGATCTTGACCGCGGTGATGCCCGCGTCGGCGAGGACTGCGTCGAACGAGGCGGTGAACTGCCCGGCGCGGTCGCGGACCAGGAACCGGAACTCCGCCGCCCGATCCCCGAGATCCATGAGGACATTGCGGATCTGCTGGGTGGTCCAGGCTCCGTCTGGGTGGGCGGTGACGCCGACGAAGTGGACGTAGCGGGCGCCGACCTCCATGACGAAGAAGCAGTACAGACGGCGCAGCGTCACGGCGCAGTCCACGTGGAAGAAGTCAACGGCCAGCATTGTCGATGCCTGGGTGCGCAGGAACTGCCGCCACGTCGCGTCGGTCTGACGTTGAGGTGCTGGGGGGAGCCCGAGGGACTTCAGGACGCGGCGGATCGTGGACGCGCTGACCCGGTGGCCGAGCTTGAGCAGCTCGCCCTGGATCCTCTTGTATCCCCACGTCCTGTTCTCGGTCGCGAGCCGTTCGATCAGCGCGGCGATCTCCGGGTCGACCGGCGGTCGTCCGGTCCGGTGCGCGTAGGTCCACTTCCTGGTGACCAGGCGTCGATGCCACCGTAGAACGGTGCCAGGGGTGATCAACCGGTGCAGGCGCAGCCTTCGCGGCAGGAGCCGGATCAGCGCGGCGAGCACGGCCCGGTCTGCCCAGTCCCATCTCGGCCGCGGCCGGGTACGGCGCAGCACTGCGACCTCGTGTCGAAGGACGAGCAACTCGATGTCCTTGGACGCCGACGAACGGCCCAGCAGTACCAGCCAGCTGCACATCTGGGCGAAGGTCAGGTAGAGCAGGCGTACGGCCATAGTTGACCATCATGCCGACGGCCGGGCTGTCGCATCGTCCCAGCTCGCGAGCCCAGGCCGACTTCTGGCACCCAACAGGTGGGGCGACCGCGAACTCCGCTTCGAGTACGCCTGATCGATGGGGGTGCCCAACAGCTGCGCGAGAATCGGCGTTAGAGGTTCGTCATTCGGGATGGCTCCGGCGCAGGCGAACCGAGGGCCCGCTGCATACCCAGAATGACTGACGTCTCTGTCTGGCCGTTGGCGCGGGGTGGAATCTCCGGACTCGCCCAGGCGGGTCAATGCTCGGCGAAGCGCCTAGGGGAGCCCGGCTTCGTAGGCGGCGATCACGAGATGGACCCGGTCGCGAGCGCCCATCTTCGCGAGGATGCGGCCCACGTGAGTCTTGGCGGTCAGCGGGCTGACGACCAGCTCGTCCGCGATCTCCTGGTTGCTTCGGCCCGCGGCGACCAGCCGAAGCACCTCGCGTTCGCGCGCCGTCAGGCTAGCCAGCCGCTCGGGCGCAGGCGCGTCCGGGTGACTCAGCGCACGGGTGATGACCGCACTGGTCGCGCCGGGCGACAGCAGCGCCTCCCCCGCCGCGATGGTGCGGATGGCGTCCAGCAGCGCGTCCGGACGGGTGTCTTTGGGCAGGAATCCGCACGCCCCCGCGCGAAGGCCGCGCAGTACGTTGGTGTCTGTCTCGAACGTGGTCAGGATCAGCACCTTGCTGCCGCTCGCTCCGTCGTCAGCGAAGATCTGCCGAGTCGCCTCGATGCCGTCGGTGCTTGGCATCCTGATGTCCATCAAGATGACGTCGGGGCGCAGGTCCCGGGTCAGCGTCACCGCCTCGTCGCCCGTGCCGGCCTCCCCGACAACCTCCATGTCATCAGCGGAGTTGACCAGCAGTGCGAACGCGCCGCGCACCAGAGTCTGGTCGTCGGCGAGCAGGACCCGGATCACGATGGCACCCGCCAGATCTCCGGGAGCGGCAGGCTGGCCCATACCTCGAATCCTCCGGACTCGCCCGGGCCGGCGGACAATTCGCCACCGACGGCCTGTGCTCGCCCTGTCATCCCGGCGATTCCGAAGCCGGGTGTCACGGTTGAGCTCGGTCGCGCGGGCCCGTGATCGACGACCGCGATCCGCAGCCGGTGGCCGTTCTGGTCGAGCCGGACGGTCGCGTGCTTGGCCGTCGAGTGTCGAATGACATTGGTGAGCGACTCCTGGATGATCCGATAGGCCACGACGGACACCGTCGACGGTAACTCGTCCGGGAGCCCGTCAGCCTCCACGTCGACTCGGACATCAGCCGCCTCGGCCATCTCCACCAGACGCTGCAGCTCGCCGAGGTGGGGCGCTGGCTCGGTTGGCTCGGCCTCGCCACCATGCAGCACGTCCAGAACGGCACGCAGCTCATGGAGCGTGGCCCGGCTCGTGTCCGACAGGTTATGCAGCGTGCTGGACAGCTCCCGCAGCGACGCATCCCCGCGCCTCGGCAGCTGGTCGATCAGGTGCGCAGCGACGGACGCCTGGACGTTCGCGACCGCGAGGCCGTGCGCTAGGACGTCGTGCAGCTCGGCAGCGATCAGGACCCGCTCCTCGGCGACCCGCCGCTCGACCTCGTCGGCACGCTCCTGCTCGAGCCGCGCGGTGACGGCGGCCTTCCAGTTTTCATGGAAGCGGACCGCCAGCCCGGCAAAGAAGGCCATGAACAGCCAGCCGACGCCGAGGAGAGCATCGTCAGGTGCCCCCGACGCCTCGTCGGCGAGGACCGGCACGGTCACCGCGGCCACCGCCAGCAGGGCGGCGGCGGCCCGCCGCGGTGGCTCGCTGCAGCGCGCCGCCGTGAACGCCGCCACAAGTGAGGCCGGCATCGTGGCCTCATGGGGATAGTCGAGGATGTGGTACGGCATCGACACGGCGAGGACCGCGAGGACGACGAGGATCGGCCAGCGCCGGCGGGCCAGTAACGGCGCCGACATCGCGCCCAGGAGCGCGATCGCCCACAGATCTACGCTTCGCTCGCCGTCGAAATCGACCGCCTCGAGCGTGATCGCGACGACGACGCCGAGCACGAACGACGCCGCCGCCGCCAGCCGATCGGCGACTGGCGGACGGAGCGCCATCATCGTTCACACAGGGTCATCGACACAGTCCTATGCCGCGCGCCAGAGCTTGCTGGGCCACCAGATCCGCGAACCCAGCGACATTGTCAGTGCAGGAACCACGATGGTCCGCACCAGCAAGGTGTCGATGAGCACGCCGACAGCGACCAGTATCCCAATCTCGACGAGCATGACGAGCGGCAGCGTGGCGAGCACCGCGAACGTCGCCGCCAGCACGACGCCGGCCGAGGTGATAACGCCGCCGGTCACCGCGAGGCCACGCTTCGTGCCATCGACAGTGCCGTGCCGGGCGGCTTCCTCACGTACCCGGGTCATCAAGAAGATGTTGTAGTCGACACCGAGTGCGACCAGGAAAAGGAACCCGATCAGGGGCACCGACGGCTCCAACCCGGCGAAACCGAGCACCTGGTCAAACAACAGGTTGCACAGTCCGAGGGCTCCGAAGAACGACACCACGACGGTGGCGACCAATACCAGCGGAGCCACGATCGCCCGCAGCAGTAGCCCGAGGATGGCGAGCACCACCAGCAGGATCAGCGGCATCACCAGATTGCGGTCGCTTTTGTTGGTCTCGGCCTCGTCAAGCCTTTCGGCACTCGGCCCGCCGACCAGCACGGCCTCACCGGCGACCTGGTGCACGTGCTCCCGCAGCCGCTTGATCGTTGCCGTCTCACCCGCGCTTTCTGGCGAGTCGACCGGGATCACGGAGATCTCCACCCAGTCGTCGCTGGCCCGGCCGATCTTGGCTTCGGCAACCCCCGGCGTACTTTCGACGGCGGCCAGGACCTCGCGGCTCTGGTCCGGCCGACTCATCACGGTGAGCGGCTGACCGCTCTGGTCGGGGTACCGGGCCTCGATCAGCTTCGCCCCGGTCACCGACTCCGGTGTCGAACGGGCGAACTGGTCCAGCTGCGGAAGCGAGCCGCTGGCACCCACTGTGCCCAGCGCGAGACCGCCCAGGATCATCAGCGGCACCGCCCAGCTGACGACGCGGCGGCGCGCAACCAGCTCGCCAAGCCGAGCCCACCGAGAACCAGATGCGTGTGCCTCAACCCCGACTCGCGGCACGAACGGCCAAAAGACCCGGCGCCCGAGCACCACCAGCAGGGCCGGGAAAAGCGTCAGCATGACGAGTAGCGCGGACCCGATGCCCGCCGCACCCACCGGGCCGAGACCGCTGGTGCTGTTGAGATCCGCGGCCAACAGGCACAACAGGCCGGCTACCACCGTCGCTGCCGAAGCGAGGATTGCCGGGCCGGCCCCACGCAGCGCCGCCAGCATCGCGTCGATCGGCCGCTCGTAGTGATGCAGCTCCTCGCGGTAGCGAGACACGAGAAGCAAGGCGTAGTCAGTGCCCGCGCCGAAGACCAGGACGATCAGCAGCGCCGAACTCATGCTCGTCACGGTGAAGTCAAAGACCTGGGTGAGCGCGTAAACAACACCCATCGACATGATCGCCGCGACCCCGACCGCCGTGAGCGGGACCAGCCACAGCAGCGGACTGCGGTACGTCAGGATCAGCAGGACCGCCACCACTATGGCAGTAGCGAGCAACAACGTCGAGTCGACGGCATCGAAGACCTCGTCCATGTCGGACCCTAGCGCGGTCGGACCGGCGACATATGCGTTCAGACCGTCCGGCCGGTCGGCGAGAAGGTCACGCGCATCCGCGGTCGCGCCAGCCTTCTCGCCGATCGCCTCGCGGTCGAGCGGCAGCGTGTACATCAGGGCCGTGCCGTCGTCGGAGTCGACGATCTGGGGCGGCGCGTCGGTGTCGTTGCCGAATCGCTCCGCCAGCTCGCTCTGGCCGCGTACGACCGCCTCCCGATCGCCCGGTTGGAGGCCGTCGGGTCGTTCGTACACGACCACGAGCAGGCCGTTCTCACCGCCGGGCAGCTCGGCCTCGGCCTGGAGCGCCTTCGTCGACTGGGCGCTGGCCGGCAGGTAGTCGGCCTGGCCATCGCGGGTCACCGAGTCGAGCTTGCCGGCGAGTGAGTAGCCGCCCACCACCAGCCCGATCCACACAGCCAGCATGAGCCACGGCAGCACGGTCTTGGTCCGTGATCTCTTCGGTCTGGTATCGGCACCGGAATGGTCGGGCGCCCGTAGTTCAGAAGCCATGGCGATCACGCTGCCAAGCCGGCGCGGCTGACGCGTCTGGCCACGGCAGACACTTCGCCGTACTCCGCGCGGAGTACGGCGGCGGCTGGGGCAGACGGCTAGGGCGGCGATCAGAATAGAGAGGGGCGTCGCAGCGCTACCTCACTCAACCAGCACTAACTACAATCCGTCACGACCCGCCGTGACGGACGGTTACGTCCCGACGTGACAGAGAGTGAAGAAATCTGGGCCCGCCTCACCAAAAACGATCATGCCTCATGACACGGTTGTGCGGAATGAGCACACAATGAGCACACATCGACGATCATCGATACGAAAAGACTAGATCAGAATCGCAAACCCGCAGGTCAGCGGGATGTCGATTGAGCCGACGAGGGGACTCGAACCCCTAACCGCCCGTTACAAGTCGGGCGGATTGTGGATACGAACCTTCAGGTTCGGGAAGTGCCGCCGACCGGCCGGCGGCCATCCGAGACTGCTCGCTGGCAGCCATTGGGTGCCCGATGACGGCTGTTACGGAACGTGGTAGACCGATATGGGACGCGATGACCATGAGTGAGCGGCGTCTATCAGCTGCCAGCGGGCAGATCCAGATCTCGTTCTCACTTGCAAAGCCAAGGGTGGCGGCCGTCGGCACAGCGCGCCGGCGCCGCGCGCAGGTGGCTGCGTGGCGGGACGTCGGGTCCTGGCCGTGCGTGGCGTGTGCGACGCTCCGCGATCACCAATCCGCTGAGCCCGTGGGCGTGACATGCTTTGCGATTGCGATATGGAGTCGCGTACGGCCCAGGCGGAGAACCCGCCGCGCCTGGTGGATGTCTGCCCCGATCTTATCGGGGACATCGTCGCTCTGCTACGGGCGGTGTCTCCCGATGATCCGGTCGCCGACTCGATCGCGGGCCTGCCCTTTCACGGGGTCCGCGACGGCTACGTACTCACCGCTCCGCTGGGGTCGCCCACTCCGACGGTCATCGACGTCGGGCAGGGAGACGAGGTGACCTTCCTGCTGGGGTTCGATCCTTCCCGCTCGCTGGTCACCTGTATCGATGTCCTCGATGGCCGCGAACTCCCCGACCACCGAGAACAGGCGATCTAGAGCACCAGCGACGCCGGCCCGGTGGCCGCATGTGCGGCGCAGGCAGGCGCCAGCCGCCGCCGGCACCGGTCGCGTATCGGCGCAGGCCGCGCTTGACGCCGCGGGCCCTGCACCGCCACCGAGGGCGCTCAGCCTGGTAGGCGCAGGCCGGGTGGGCAGTCGCCGGAGATGGATGGGGTGAGGACCGGTGCCGGCGTCGGCGCCGGGCCACCACGGCCGGGATCAAGGACGACCTGGAACAAGGGCGCCCGGATCTTCCCGATGTGAGCTTCTGGGCCGAACTGCGCGTAGACATTGACACCGGAAGGCCACGTTTTCGTGTGGGGCCAACTCGACGGGACAATCTTTGTCCCGTAAGCAGAATAACTCGGCGGTTCACATTTGAGGTCGACCATATTGACGCCCTGTCTGGTGAGCCGCGTCAACAAGGCGGTCATTTCCTCGAAAGGGTCTTTACCGGCCGGGATCTGCACGACGACGGTGACCTGCGCCGGAGTGATCCCGGAGCCCAGGCTCTCGAGACGTATAACCTGCGTAGCGCCGGGAACAACGGGCTCTGTGTATATCGGGTCCTTTTTAAGGTCGGCAAGCTTTGCCCTTTCCATCGCACTGGGCTTCTCGACCGGCACGACGGTGCAGCCGGCGGCCGCGAAGGCGACCGCCAGAGCCAACAGAACGGACGAGTAGTACCCGCCGCCGAAGCTCGGGCGGCTGCCGCCTCGGCCGGTATGGAACCTGGTCCGGCACGCAGTTTTTCCAGGTGGTCTGGCCGGTGATCGCGAGGGGTGGTTCTTGGACGTGCGCATCGTCATAGGGCCGAGTTGACGAGCGATGCGAACGCTCCGTGGCCAGTGGCATCCGGGTGGATTGTACCTTTCCCCAGGAAGGTGATGGCCATGATCCATTCCTGCGAATGGTCGGGGACGCATGCCTCGTGGGCTGGCGGGCCCGCGAAGGTGCTCGCCGGGTTGACGAAGAGGGCGCCGGCGTTGGCGTCCGTCACAGCCTGCTGGGTTACCGAGTTGAGGCGGTCGGTCATCTGAGCGAACCACTGCCACATCTCATAGGTCGTGAGGCTACAGGCAACGTCGGCACCGAGCACTTGTCCGGTCGTCATGGGTGTGGATATCGGAGAACGATGATCTGGGCGTTGGGCGCTCCAGGCCCAGGTCAAGCTCACCCCGCCTGGCCGCGAGCCGCTGATACGCGGCCGCCTTCAACGCCTCCACCCCGGCGGTGACGGCGGCAGCGAGCCGGGAGGCCCTTGCGCACGCCCCTCGAAGATCATCTATGGCGGCCGCTCCCCGCGCATGCCGGCGGAAGTTTGATCTGAAGGTGATCTGAACTCTCAGCGCCGTCACCCTGAAGGTGCAGGTAGACGGCTGATCGGATCACGTTCAGATCACCTTCAGACACGTTGTCGCCCAATGGAGCCGTGCTTCCTACGGCGACGTCATCACAAGTCCGGCCCCGCTCGCTGCTCAGCGACAAGGCTGCGTCGGACGGTGCGCTGCATCTTCAGAACGTTGCGCCGCCTAAGCAACACGCCACCGTCCGGTACATCGCCCGCTCCGTCGGGAGGCAGAAGCCCTGCCGCCGCGGTCCTCCTGCCGACCGCCGAGACGACCCGGGCCGACCTGTCGGCACGCCGTCGAGAACCGCGCCCGATCGTGTCCGCCACGGCCCGCCCGACCGGAGCGATTATCGCAGCGGACCAACTGACGTGTCGAAGCCGACGGGGTTCCCGAAGCTGCTTGACAGCAAATAATAGGACGAGCATAAATCGCTCAGGAATCATGCATTCCCCGCGTGGTCCAAATAGCAAAGCGGTCCGACCATGATTTTTAGACGTCGGACGACCTTCATACCGCGGCTCTCCTACTGCCATCGCTTCGAGCAATGGCCGTGCCCAGAAAGGTAGACATCGACAACGTGGAAATCCAGACAGAAAGGCGCTGCGGCTGCCGAGACGCCGAGACCGGCAAGCAGCTCGGCAAGCGCTGCCCGAAACTCAAGGGCCGAAAGCCACACGGAAAGTGGTCGTGGCGGCTGCGAGTACCAGACGAACTTGTGCCGCTCGTTGGGAAGACACAGCTACGCGGCTCGGGATTCGAGAGCGCCGACGCAGCCAAAAAAGACGCAGAAACGCAGCTGTCGAACGTACGGGCCGGACGCAAACACCTCGGTAGTCTGACCACCGGCGACTACCTCGACCAGTGGCTGGCCGGCAAACGACGGCTACGTCCCACCACACGGCGAAGCTACGAGACTCACATCCGGATCTACCTTCGCCCCCTGCTCGGCTCGGTTCCCCTCGCCGGACTCGACAAGACCCACATCGACGCCGCCTACCGGCGGATCGAGGCAAACGGCGCTGGCAAGACCCGGCCAGCCGGCCCAGCGACCATCGCGCGGATCCACGCCACCCTACGCGCCGCGCTGAACGACGCGGTGAAGAACCGGCGCCTCGACTTCAACCCGGCAGCCGGCGTCGAACTGCCCGAACACCAACCGCCCGACCTCGAACCCTGGGAAGCACGCGACATCGGCCGATTCCTCGACCAGGCAGCCAAAGACCGCCTCGGCCCGATGTACGAGCTGATGGCGCTCGCCGGCCTGCGCCGCGGTGAAGCCTGCGGAGCCACCTGGGACGGCCTGGACGAGACGACCGGCGTCCTCGTCATCCGCCAACAGATCGTCGAGTACGGCGGCACGTTCGCGGTCTGGCCACCCAAGACCAGATCCGGCCGGCGAAAGGTCGACCTCGACGCCACCCTGCTCGGCTCACTCGCCCTGCACCGGCTCGCCCAGGACGCCGGACGCCAACTGATCGGCGACGCCTGGGTCAACGGCGTCCTGCCCGACCAGCACGGCAAACCGGTCACCCTCTCAGGACTGATCTTCACCAAGCCAGAGGGCGGACACCTGGACCCGCAGTACGTCAGCAACCACATGCAGATCATCGCCCGCAACGTCGGCCTATGCGCCACCGTGTCCGCGGACGCACCGGCAGGGTCCCTGACGGTCGACGTCGGGCGCCGCCACACGGCCCCCGAGCGGACGTGGACGGTCTACCGCGACCGCGAACCGATCGGCCAGGTCACCGTGACCCGATGCGCCCGCCGCCGCGGCTCGGGCGCGACGCTCACCTTGTCCACCAGGCTCGGCCTCGACCTACGCAAGGGCGACGAACTCGGCGAAGACCTCCTGTCCCGCCGCCGGCTGCACGATTGTGCCGACCTTCGCGTTGTGCCGACGGGGTCGAGCATGTCGCTGGCAGCGTGATGACTCGCTCGTGCTATGTCGGCACAACGATTCCCCGATGATGGTTGTTTGATCATAGTTTCCCCGTGTCCTGACATCGAGTTCAGGGAGGGGAGATGGCTGGTCCTGGGAGTCGGGTGAGCCGGGTGCTGATGCGGGGGTCACTGGTACCGCACGCCGAGGAGTTCAGGGGCGAGTTGCTGGGGCGGGGCTACACGCCGCTGACGGCGGTGAACCAGTTACGGCAGGTCGGACGGTTGAGCTGCTGGCTCGAGGAACGCGCGCTCGAGGCGTGCGACCTCGACGAGGAGCGCATCGGCCAGTTCCTGGCGTTCCAGCGGGACGCCGGGCGGCATAGGGCGGGGTGGTCCCGTCCTGGCCTGATGTGCCTGCTGGAGATGCTGCGCCGCACCGGGGTGACGCCGCCCGCGGGGCCGGCGGCGCGGCCGGCCTCGGCGACGGATGTGCTGGTCGCCTCGTTCGAGGGATACCTCGCCAGCGAGCGGGGGCTGGCCGCCGGCACGATCGAGGGTTATGGCGGGCACGCGCGCCGGTTCCTGGAGGCGTTCACGCCCCCGGGCGGCCTCGCGGCGCTCAGCGCGCGGCAGGTGACGGCCGCGGTGCTCACGGAGTCCGCCCGGGTGGGAGCGAGCGCGACGCGGTTCTACCTCGTCGGCCTGCGGTCGTTCCTGCGTTTCTGCTTCGCCGAGGGGCTGGTGCCGGTCGATCTGTCGGCCGCCGCGCTGGCGATGACCGGGCGGCGCCGCGCGCTGCTGCCCCGCGGGATCACCCAGGACGCGGCTGCGGCGCTGCTGGAGGGCTGCGACCGGTCGGCTCCGCTCGGCCTGCGCGACCACGCCATCGTGATCACCTTGCTGCGTCTCGGCCTGCGCGCCGGCGAGGTGGCCGCCCTGAGACTCGACGACCTCGACTGGCGGGATGGGCAGATCACCGTGACGAGCAAGGGCGGCCGGTGCGACCTGCTTCCGTTGCCGGCCGACGTCGGCGCGGCACTCGCCTCCTACCTGCGGCACGGCCGGCCAGCGAGCACCAGCCGGGCGGTGTTCCTGACGGCGCGGGCGCCCTACGCCCCGATCGCGCCGGGCACCGTGGCCTCGACGGTGCGCCGCGCCTGCCGGCCGCGGGGATCGACGAGATCGGGCCGCACCGGCTGCGCCACACCGTGGCCTGCGAGATGGTCCTCGCCGGTGTTCCCTTGGTGGCCACCGCGCAGGTGCTGCGCCACCGATCTCTGCAAACCACCGCTCTCTACGCCCGCGCCGACGTCGGACAACTGCGTGCTCTGGCGCTTGCCTGGCCCGGGGCGGAGGCGGACCGGTGACCGCGCTGGCCGGCCAGGTCGAGGACTACCTACGGCTGCGCCGGGCCCTCGGCTACCGGCTCGAGCGCGAGGAACGGTGGCTTACCGACTTCTGCTCCTATCTTCAGGTGGCGGGCACGACGACCATCGGCAGCCGCCTCGCGATCGAGTGGGCGAAGCTGCCCGCCGGGGCGTCACCGGCGCACTGGGCCCAGCGCCTGGGCGTGGTCCACCGGTTCGCGATCTGGCTGCACACCCTCGACCCGGCAACCGAGATCCCGCCGACCGGCGTGTTCCCCGCCCGGCGCCACCGCGCCACCCCCTACCTGTTCACCGACGACCAGATCCGCGACCTGCTGGCGCGGGCTCGGGCGCTGCACCCGCCGCTGCGGGCCGCGAGCCTGCACACCCTGCTTGGACTGCTCGCGGTCTCGGGCATGCGCATCGGCGAAGCGGTCACGCTGCGACGTGACGACCTCGACCTGGACACCGGGCTGATCACGATCCGTCTGGCCAAGCACGACCGCGAGCGGCTCGTGCCGCTGCACCCGACTGCCACCGCGGCGCTGCGCCGCTACGCGGCCGAACGCGACCGGCTCTGTCCCCGGCCACGCGCCGAGACGTTCTTCCTGTCGAGCACCGGCGGCAGGCTCGACCGCAGCGACGTGGGCAGGGCGTTCCGAAGGATCACCACCGAGGCCGGCATTCGCGATGAAACAACACATCCGCGCATACATGACCTCAGACATGGTTTTGCCCTCCAGACCCTGATCCGCTGGACCCGGGCCGGGCTGAGTGTCGACGCGAACATTGCCGTGCTGTCGACCTACCTCGGCCACGTCGCCCCGTCCGACACCTACTGGTACCTGTCGGCAGCGCCGGAACTGATGGAACTCGCCGCCCAGCGGCTCGCCACCCGACCGCGCCACACCGCAGGAGGGGCACAGTGACCACGCTCGCACCGGCCCTCCAGGGCTTCTTCACCGAACGGCTCATCGCGCAGCGCGCCGCCAGCCCGAACACGATCGCCAACTACCGGCAGACGTTCCGCCTCCTGCTGACCTTCGCCTCCACCCGCCGCGCCACGACGCCCAGCCAACTGGCCGTCACCGACCTCGATGCGCCCATGGTCTCGGCGTTCCTGTCCCACCTTGAACGCGACCGCGGCAACAGCCCGGCGACTCGCAACAACCGGCTCGCCGCGATCCACTCGCTGTTCGGCTACATCGCCCTGACCCAGCCCGAGCATGCCGCGACCGCCCAGCGGGTCCTCGCGATCCCGACAAAACAGGCCGAGCGGACCATCGTCACCTACCTCACCGAACATGAAGCGAACGCCCTACTGGCCGCCTGCGACCAGCGCACCTGGACCAGCCGGCGCGACCACGCCATGTTCGCGCTCGCCATGCAGGCAGGGCTGCGGATCTCCGAGCTCGCCGCACTGACCCGCCAGGACATCACCCTGACCACCGGCGCCAACGTCCATACCATCGGCAAAGGACGCAAGGAACGCCGCACCCCGCTCGTCCCCGTCACGAAGGCCGTGCTCAAGGCCTGGCTCGCCGAACGGCCAGGTGCCCCCGGTGACCCGCTGTTCCCGACCACCACCGGCAGACACCTCAGCCGTGACGCGATCGAACGCCGCCTCGCCCGCGCCGTCACCACCGCCGCCACGACCTGCCCGTCGCTGCGCACGAAGCACGTCACCATGCACACGCTGCGGCACACCGCCGCCATGCGACTGCTCGAAGCCGGCAACGACATCACCGTCATCGCGTTGTGGCTGGGACACGAGCAGCTCGCCACGACGAACATCTACCTGCACGCCGACATGGCGCTCAAACAGCAGGCGATCGACAAGGCCAACCCACCCGCCGCCACGCCCGGCCGTTACCAGCCGCCCGACCCGCTGCTCGCTTTCCTCGAGGCCCTCTGATTACACCGACACGGCGCGGGCCCGCGACCCCCTGACCATCGGGACGCGCGCCTGCGTCGGCACAACGCGAAGGTCGGCACAATCATGGTTGCGCCGACGTCGGCGCAACCACGACCTGCGGCACTCCTCCGCGTCGATCCAGCTCGACCAGGGCATCGACATCACCCTGGTCTCCAAACGGCTCGGCCACTCGTCCACGACGATCACCGGCACCCTGTACGCCCACCTGCTGCGATCCACCGGCCAACGGGCCGCCGAAACGGTGGCGAACGCGATCCCACGCCGCACGCAAGATCACGCCCACATCGCGCCCACAACGATCACTAACGAAAAAGACCGGCTCTAGGCCGGTCAGTTCCCGCAGGTCACAGGCCTGCAAACGGGTGCGCCGCCAGGGACTTGAACCCCGAACCCGCGGATTAAGAGTCCGCTGCTCTGCCAATTGAGCTAGCGGCGCATGTTCCTCGGTCTTACTTCTTGCTGCTGGCCTTGCCGTCAGGCGCGCCTCCGCGTCGACGTGGACGACTGTACCAGCTCGCAGGACGGACGGGTGGGCCGGGGCCCTCTCATCGAGCAAGGCCCATCGTCGATCTGCGCCGGTAAGTCCTGCCCATCACCACCTCCACAACCTCGGGCCAACCCAGGCCAATCCGCACCTGACCGTCCGTCAGGCTCGCGGCGTCCCGCCCCCGGCGCCGACCCGCGCTCGACCATGAAGGCGGCCACCGCCGCGGCCTCATAGGGCCGCAGCCCTGGGGCGATCAACACAGACAGCGCGATCGTCAGCATATGTTGACGACGATTTTTCGTCAGCATATGCTGACGAAATGCCAACCGCCGATCTTGACGCTGAGCTCGATGCCGGTCTCGGTGATGCCGTGCGAGCGGTGGACCCCGATACCGGGCTGCGGGCCGTAGCCCGTCTCCGTCGGCTCGTGGAGCAGTTGGAAGCCGAGCAGGTCGCGGCCGCTCGGCGGGCGGGCTGGTCGTGGCGAGAGATCGCTGTCCGGCTCGGCGTCACGAAACAGACCGTGCACCGCAAGTACCACCGGACTGACGAAAGCTGAGGGGGGCCGATGTTCAGCGGCGACCATCCGGAACTGAGCCGAGCGGTGGGCCGGGCCATGGCACTGGCCCGTGGCCTTGGGCATGCCCGCGTGGGCAGCGAGCACCTGCTGCTCGCGCTCGCGACGGGCGACGGTGCCGTTTCCGCCGTGCTGGTCAGGCACGGCACGTCGGCGGCCGTGCTGCGGGAAGCCGTCCTGGTGGCCGCGCCCGCCGGGGCTGGAGTGGCAGTTGATCGGGACACCCTGGCCACGCTCGGCGTGGATGTCGACGGTCTGCTTCGCCTTGCGGGGACGGGGGTGCGGTCGCTGGATCGACCGCCCCTACGCGAGCCGCTGCTTCCGTTGGGCGCGGCCGCGGCAAGGCGGCGCTGCGCCCGGATGAGCCCGCCGCTGGGCCTCGACGCGCAGGCAGCCTACGAGGCGTCGCTCCGCCTGGCACTCGCCCGCCGCGAACGCGCGCACCGGCCCGAGCACCTGGCCCTCGCGCTCGGCGCGCTGGACCCCGGTGCCGCGTGGGTGCTCGCGAGCGCGGGCATCGACAGGCACGCCCTTGTCGCCGACCTGGCAGCCACCTTCCCTCCGCCGCGCCGCAACGCCCTGTTCCGCGCCGAACGCCAGCTCGGGCGCCGAACCCGCGGCCATGACCTCATCCGGAGATATGAGCGCACCACGGGACGTACGGCCACGGCGGGCGGCACCGTCGCCGTGCTCATCGACGCCTGACCTTGCCACCGGGCGCCGGCTCACGCGCGGCGGACTCGGCCACCGGGGTCTCACCGCGGAGAATGGTGAGGGCACAGCCGACGACCGCGGAACCACGGAGGACGATGAGCCGCCACCGCTTCCTTGACCACCCCGGGCCGATCCCGTTGGCGCACCGGGGCGGGGCTGGGCCGTGGCCGGAGAACTCATGGCCGGCGTTCGAGAACGCCGTCGCGCTCGGGTACCGCTATCTGGAGACCGACGTCCGTGTGACCCGTGACGGGACGGCCATGGTCCTGCACGACTCGACCCTGGAACGGGTGGCGGACCGGCCCGGCCGGCTCGCCGACCTGCCCCTGGCCGAGGCCAGCCGCGTCCGCCTGCGCCGTCCGTCCATAACGCCCACAACCTCGGAAACGCCGTCCTCGTCGCCGTCGGCGCCCGGCCAGGCCGTTCCCCACCTCTCCTCCGCTTCCCCCTCCGGCGGTTCGGCGGTCGACCGCGCCCAGGCTGGCGGCCCGGCCGGCAACCCGACTGACAACCCGGGCGCCGACCGCATCGGCGGCGCCGAGGTTCGTTCGAAGAGCGCCTGGGCGAGTTCGGACGAAGGGGAACCGATCCCACGGCTGGACGAGTTGCTGGACCGCTGGCCGGAGGTTCGGCTGAACCTCGACGTCAAGGAGCCGGCCGCGCTCGAGCCGATGCTCGCGGCGCTGCGCCGGGCGAACGCACTGGACCGCGTCTGCGTCACCTCGTTCGACGACGCGGTCGCCCGCGAGGCGCGCCGGCTGGCCGGGCCGGGGCTGTGTGTCGGAGCGGGGCTGTCCGCGATCGCCGTCGCCCGCCTGTGCAGCGTCCTCCCCCCATGGCTGAGCCTCGCCAGACGAGGCTGGCGACGGCCCGCGGGCGGCAGCGGCAGCCTTCGCCTGAACGGCGACCGCGGCGACAACGGCGACGCCCATGGTCATGGTGTGAGCCAGGCCGGACCGCGGGCGAACAGCGTGTTGGACGCCGAGACGCGCGACGATGCCCGGCCCGCGGTCGTGAGATCGGAAGATCTTGCCTGCGCCGCCGCCGGTCAGCGCGGCGACATGTCCAACCGCGATGCATCGAACGGTGACGCGGCCCTGGTGCCGGCCCAGGCCACTGGGGCGACGAACAGGCAGCCACGGCGGCCTCGCGGTCTGATCGGGCGCGACGTCGTGCAGGTGCCGGTGGCGTTCCGGGCGCTCCCGGTGTGCGACGCACGGTTCGTGCGCTACATGAACACGCTCGGTCTGCCGGTCCACGTCTGGACGGTCAACGACGAGGCGTCGATGTCCATGCTGCTCGAACTCGGCGTCGACGGAATCATCACCGACCGGCCGGAGCTGCTGCGTGACGTTCTGCGCCGCCACAACCTGTGGTCGACCGCCTGACCTGACATCGCCGCACGGGACTCGTCGGTGCCGTCCCGCGCTGGGACGCCCGTTCACCGGGAGGCTGGGACGTCCGTCCACCAGGTGGCGGCGTCACACGCCAGTCGGGTCACCGTCAGCCGGGCGAGCGCCGTCACCGCCGTCACCGTCACCGTCGTCGCCGCCGTTCCGTTCGGTGGCGAGGGAGGCCGCGATGCCGTCGATGAGCCAGGTCAGGCCGTCGGTGAAACGACGGTCGGCGGCGGCGGTCTCGGCCTCGTGGGCGTGGATCACCGAATCGATCCCGAAGTCGGCGATGTGCGGGTACTCGCCGGTCTCGACCAGCCGGCGCAGGTAGCCCTCGGCCGCCCGGAGCCGCGAGACGTGCTCAGCTCCGACGCCGCCGGCCGTCCCCGCGTCGTCGCCCGTCTCGTCGCCATGGGACGTCGGCAGACCGGCCAGCTCGCGGACAACCTGGCCGACCGTGTAGGTGTCCACAGCGACCATGATCGCGATCTTTTGTTCCCTGCCGACGTCCAGCCTGGAGAGGGCGGCGAGCGACTGGTCGAAGTGGCGCAGCGCGTTCGGACCGATCGCGGCGCGCTTCGGGACCACCGACAGCATCCATGGATATCGCCGCGCCGCGGCGCGGGTGTGATGAGCGATCATCCGCAGCGCCTCCCGCCAGTCCGCCGGCAACTGGCCCGGAACCAGGGTCGCCCCCGCCGCCTCGTTGACCATCAGGTCGATCAGGTCCTGTTTGCGGGAGAAATGCGAGTACAGGCTCATCGGCCGGGCCCGAAGCGCTCCGGCCACCCGCCGGATGGACACCGCGTCGATGCCCTCGGCGTCCGCGATCGCCATGGCGGCGGCGACGATCGCCTCCCTGGTCAGCGCCGACGACCGTTCGGCGCGCCGGGGACGCAGCCACAGCGCCTCCAGCGCTTCGGGATCGTCAGCGGACGCCGGATCCGAACGGTCCGATCCTGGCGGAGCCACCGGTCCGGTCGGATAGGCGGGGGCATCTGGGGTTGTTGTCCCACGGCGGGGGCGGCCTCGCCAGCCCAGCAGGCCGAAGGCATCCCCCGTGCTCGCGCGTCGCCCTTCCAGGGGGCCGGCGGGCCCCACAGCCCCTGGGTGACCGGAGGGCGTGACGTGCCCGGGGTCGCTGGACCCGGACCCGGACGAGTACGGGCCGCCAGGTGGGCCGGACCCGGTGGCGGCGACGTTCGGCGTGCGGGGCTTGTCCGCGTGGCCTCGCATCGCCCAAGGATACGGAGCTGATTGGACCCTGTCCGGAATCTGAGATCATCAGGCCACCGGCAGGCCGCGCCACGCGTCAGAGGGCGGAACGCGCGCCGGAAGCCCGCGCTCGATACGCCGTATCGAAGGCGATACACTGTATCGGTCAGCCATGGTCGCCATCCCAAGGCTGGCATCACGACGCGCTCCACGCTCCGCCGCCGCCGGAAACTCGCCACCGCCGCGCCCTGGCCCGGCGCGAACCGCGAGCCGAAGGCGGGCCACCGGCGGCGCGCCGACGACACTGGCAACTGGCAACGACGACCACCACCCGTGCGGGGCCCTCCGTCGAAGACCCAGGGCACCCATCGCCCCAACGGAGAGGCCGATGAGCTCGTCATCCCCCGCGGCGCCCCGGACCGCCCGGCAGACCTCCCCGGCCGGCGCCGGCACCAGCGCGAAGGGCGAGAAGCTCGACCCGGCGCTGGTCCGGCTCGCGCTTGTCATCCTGGTCGGCGTCGTCGCCGTGCAGCTGGATGCGACGATCACCTCCGTCGCCATCCAGACCCTCGGCAAAGAGTTCGACGTCGGCGTCTCGACGATCCAGTGGGTCTCCACCGGCTACCTGCTGGCACTGGCGATGGTGATCCCGCTGACCGGCTGGTCGGTCGAGCGGTTCGGCGGCAAGCGGATGTGGATTCTGTCGCTGGGCATGTTCCTGGTCGGCTCGGCGCTGTGCGGCGTCGCCTGGTCGGCGAGCAGCCTGATCGGGTTCCGGGTGCTGCAAGGCCTGGGCGGTGGTCTACTGCTACCGCTGATGCAAACGATCTTGGCGCAGGCAGCCGGCCCGGCTCAGTTGCCGAAGGTGATGGCGGCGGTCTCCCTCCCGGCGGTCGTGACCCCGGTACTCGGTCCGGTCCTCGGCGGCGTGATCGTCGACAACATCAGCTGGCGCTGGATCTTCTTCATCAACATCCCGGTCTGCCTCATCGCGATCTTCCTTGCCCAGCGCGTCCTGCCGGCCACCCGGGCAAGCGAACGCCATCCGCTCGACGTCGTGGGCCTGGCGCTGCTCTCCCCCGGCCTGGCCGTCGCCGTCTACGGCTTCTCGGAGGCTGGCAGCAAGGGCAACTTCGCCAACGCGCATGTGCTGGTCCCGATGCTGATCGGGCTTGCGCTGCTCGCCGCCTTCGCCGTGCACGCGCTGCGCACCAAGGTCGAGCCGATCATCGACCTGCGGCTGTTGCGCAACCCGGCGTTCCTCGGTTCGACGACCCTGATGTTCCTGTTCGGCATGTCGCTGTTCGGCGCGATGTTCCTGACGCCCCTTTTCGAGCAGATTGCCCGCGGTCGGGACGCGACCGGCGCCGGGCTGCTGCTCGCGCCGCAGGGCCTCGGCCTGGGAATCGGGATGATCTTGGTCGCTCCACGGGCGAACAGGATCTCCCCGCGCGTAATGGTGATCTTCGGCCTCGCTCTGACCGTGCTCGGCTCGATCGCCTATACCCAGGCCGGCCGCGGCCCGAGCGAGTGGCTGCTCGGGTTCTCGCTGGCCGTGCGGGGCGTCGGCATGGCCGTGACGATGATCCCGGTGATGACCGCGACCTACCACGGGCTGCGCCACGACCAGATCCCGCGGGCGACCACGGCGTCGCGGATCCTGCAGCAGATCGGCGGCTCGATCGGCACCGCGGTGCTCGCCGTCGTCCTCGCGACCCAGATCCGCGGGCACGCCGGCGCTGGCGCCTCGATCGCGGTGGCGGGTGGCTCGGGGGATGGGCCGATCCCCAGCTGGGTCGCCGACGCGTTCGGGACGACGTTCTGGCTGCCGGTGATCTTCACGGTCGTCTCGGTACCGGCGGCCTTCCTCCTGCCCAGGCGCCTTGCCGGCGCCGAGGCCGCCGTGGCCGGGCCCGCGGCGACGACCGAGCCCGCCGGCGTCGGCGCGGCCGTGTCCGTATCCACGGACGGCGTCGAGATCGTGACAGCCGCGCCCAGCGTGACGGCGGGCGCGACGGAGGCCGTCGCGATCGAGGCGAACGCGGACGGGCAGGAGCCGTCGTCGCCGCCCCCGGCCCCACGGTCGGCCCCCGAGCACGCGTCTCCGACCGCCGTGCCCGACTGAGCGGCGCCGACACCCAGTCCCGCCTTTCGCGGGGGTGAGGGTCGCCGACGCGCCCCTCACCCCCACATCTCGTCATCGGCCCGATGGCGAGAGCCGGCTAGCGCGGGGCCATGCGGATGGCGCCGTCGAGGCGGATGACCTCGCCGTTGAGCATCGGGTTGGCGACGATGTGCTCGACCAGCGCGGCGTACTCGTCCGGGTCGCCGAGCCGGCTGGGATGCGGAGTCTGCCTGCCCAGGGACTCCTGCGCCTCCTTCGGCAGGCTCGCGAGCAGCGGCGTCGCGAACAGGCCGGGCGCGATCGTGACGACGCGGATCAGCTTGTCGGCGAGGTCACGGGCGATCGGCAGCGTCATGCCGGCGATGCCGCCCTTGGATGCCGAGTACGCCGCCTGGCCGATCTGGCCGTCGAACGCCGCGACCGACGCCGTGTTGACGATGACGCCCCGCTCGCCACCGGGCAGCGGCTCGGTGCGCGCGATCCGCTCCGCGCCGAGGCGCAGCACGTTGAACGTGCCGATCAGGTTGACGCCGACGACCTTGGCGAACAGGTCCAGCGGGTGGACACCCGCCCGGCCGAGCACCCGGGCCGGCGGGCCGATGCCCGCGCAGTTCACCACCAGGCGCAGCGCTCCCAGCTGTTCGGCCAGGTCCAGGGCCGCGGCGACCGCGCCCTCGTCGGTGACGTCGGCCGCGGCGAACCGGGCTCGCTCGCCGAGTTCCGCGGCGGCCTGCTCACCCGCGCTGGTCGGCAGGTCGAGCAGCACCACGCTCGCCCCGGCCTTGGTCATCCGACGGGCCGTCGCGAGCCCGAGGCCCGAGGCGCCGCCGGTGACGACGGCTACCGCACCCGCTATCTCCACGTGTCCTGCCCCTTCATGTTCATGCTCTCCTGGTGCGTCGCCATCCTGGTTCGCCGTCGCACACGCACAGCCCATCATAATGAGCACTCACTCATAAGCGCTCCCGACTCACGCCGTGCCGGAGCTCCGGCCTATGCCCGTGCCGGCGCCTCGGCCTAGGCGGCGGCCCGGGCGTCGGCTTAGGCCTGGGCCGCTGGCTGCTCACCAAGCCAGTCGGCGAAGACCTCGTCCGTGTCGGCGCCCTTAGACGGCGGCGAGGTCGGGGTGCCGGGAACGGTGCGCGAGAACCGCGGCGCCGGCGCTGGCTGCTCGATGCCGTCCATGGTGAGCAGCGTGCCGCGGGCGGCTAGGTGTGGATGGGATCCCGCCTCGGCCCAGGTCAGCACTGGGGTAACGCAGGCATCTGTGCCGTCAAAGACGGCCGCCCACTCATCCCTGGTCTTCGACAGGAAGGCCCCGGTAAATCGGGCGCGCAGCTCCGGCCAGCCCGCACGCTCGTTCTGGCCGGGCAGGCCGGCGTCAGCGAGCCCGAGGCCGGCGAGCAGCGCGTCGTAGAACTGTGACTCGATCGCGCCGACCGCGACATAGCGGCCGTCCGCGCAGACATACGTGTCGTAGTACGGCGCACCGCCGTCGAGGACGTTGACCCCGCGCTCGTCCGACCAGAACCCGTCGCCGCGCCAGCCCCACATCATCTGGGCCAGCACGCTCGCGCCGTCGACCATCGCCGCGTCCACGACCTGGCCGGCACCGGACCGCTCCCGCTCCCAGAGCGCGGCGAGGATGCCGGTGAGCAGGAACATCGAGCCGCCGCCGAAGTCGCCGACGAGGTTGAGCGGCACCGTCGGCTTGCCGTCCCTCGGGCCGATCGCGTGCAGGACGCCGGTGATGGAAATGTAGTTCAGGTCGTGGCCGGCCGTGTGCGCCCATGGGCCCTCCTGGCCCCAGCCGGTCATCCTGCCGTAGACCAGGCGCGGGTTGCGCTCCAGGCACACGTCGGGGCCGATTCCGAGTCGCTCGGCCACGCCGGGCCGATAGACCTCGATGAGTACGTCGGCCCGCTCGACGAGCGCGAGCAGTCGTTCCGTGCCCGCGGGGTCCTTGAGGTCGAGGACGACCGAGCGCCGGCCGCGCAGCAGCTGGTCACCGGTCTTCGGAGCGCCCTGCACACCGCCGCCGCTGGGCCGGTCCACCCGGACCACGTCGGCGCCGAGATCGGCGAGCACCATCGCCGCATGCGGTCCCGGCCCGATCCCGGCGAGCTCCACCACCCGCAGGCCGGCCAACGGCCCCGTCGACGCCCCGGCCCCCGTTGCGGCATCGCCGGACGTCGACGCTCCAGCGCCTGGCTCCATCGGCTCGTCACTCCCTCTCCGAACAGTTCGCTGTGCGGACGGCGCGCGCCGGCCGCGGGCCGCGGCCGCGGCCGCGCCCGGCCGCCGGCCCCGCCGGCATGCGGGGACGGGCTGACTCTCGCCGGGGGACGGGGCGTTGGCGCGGAACCGCTCCAGACCTCTCCAAGACCGCTCCGGGCGTAGGCCTAGAACCCATTTCGGCGACCGCAGACTGGTTTACCGCCGTGACCCCGCCGCGTCCACCGATCGGTCACGGCACGGTGACGACGGCGAACGGGCGGGCAGGCTGTCAGGCGTACGGCTCGCCGCGCTCGGCTCGCGCCACCAGCGGCGCGGGCGGGGCGAAGCGGGCGCCGTGGCGGGCCGCGAGCGCGCGCGCCCGGGCCACGAAGCCGGCCACCCCGCCGGGATAGCCGTTGACGTACCGAAGGGCCCCGCCTGTCCAGGCCGGGAAACCGGCTCCGGTCAGCGAGGCGACGTTCGCCGCCGCCACCGAGCCGATCACGCCCTCGTCGAGGCAGCCGACGGTCCACAGCGCCACGGCGAACAGCAGCCGCTCCTTCAGCTCCTCGAACGCGATCCCGGCCGGCTCCCCGACAGGGTCCCCGGCGCCGTCCCCGCCGCCGTCCCCGCCGCCGTCCCCGCCGCCATCGCCGTCGCCGTCCTTGCCGAAGTGCTCCCGCAGCCCCTTCCACAGGCCCGCGCGCCGGCCGTCGGCGTATTCATAGAACCCGGCGCCAGAAGCACGGCCGGACCGGCCGAACTCCTCGACCATCCGGTCGAGCACCGCGAGCGCCCCGTGGTCCTGTCCCGTGGCGACGGCCCCTCCGCCCGCCGGCGCCTCGGCCACGGCCACGGCCACGGCGACCGCCGCCGCCGCCTGGACGGTGGCGAGCGTGAGCTCGTCACACAGCCGCAGCGGCGATGAGCGGAAGCCGGCCTGCATGCCGGCCTGCTCGACGGACGGCGCGGGCACGCCCTCGCCCACCATCGCGGCCGCCTCGGCGAGGTACGCGCCGAGCAGGCGGTCGACGAACGCCTTCGGCGCCTCGAACCGTGCCCGGCCGCCCGGACCATCCGCCGAGGCCGCGCCTTCGGCGACGACCCGGCCCATGTCCACGAAGAACGCCTGGACGAGGTTCTTCGACGCCTGGCTGGTCACCAGCTCGGCGAAGTAACGCGACTCGACGACGCCCGCGGTGTCGACGTCGAGCTGGGCACCCTCGACCGCGGCGGCAAGGATCGCGGGCCCCGCGACCTGGGCCGCCCCGGCGGGCTGGCGGCGCAGGCCCGCGGGCAGCGACGCGAGCGCGGCGGCGAGCGCGGGGCTCGCCGGGCCGCCACCGGGAATCTGGTAGCCCGGGATGTCCCAACGCGCCACCGGTGCCGGGTTCGCCCGGATCCAGGCCTTCGCCGCCGGCACCAGTTCGTCCCGCGTGGCGACCAGCCCGTCGACGAGCCCCAGGGCGCGCGCTCGCGCCGCGCTGTACCGCTGGCCCTGCAGCAGGACGTTGACCAGCGCGTTCAGCACCCCGAGCAGGCGGACCACCCGCACCACCCCGCCGCCCGACGGCATCAGGCCAAGCGTCGCCTCGGGCAGGCCGAGCTGTGTGCCGGGCGCGTCCAGGGCGACCCGGTGGTGGCAGGCGAGCGCGATCTCCAGCCCGCCGCCGAGCGCGGCGCCTCCGAGCGCCGCGACCACCGGCCGGCCGAGCATCTCCAGCCGGCGCAGATGGTCCCTGCCTACGGTGGCCAGCTCGAACGCGGCCCGCGGGTCGGCCAGCTCGGCCAGCTCACGCAGATCGGCTCCGGTGGCGAAGGTCGGCTTCGCCGACGTCACCACCACGCCGGTGAGCGACGCGCGCTCGCGCTCCAGCCGCTCGATGACGGCGCCCAGCGAACTCCGGAAGGCCGCGTTGGTGGTGTTCGCGGGCTGTCCGGAGTCATCGAGCGTCAGCACGACAATCCCGTCCGCGCCCCGCTCCCACCGGATCACCCCGATCCGTTCGGCCTCATTGCCCGGCTCGCCGCTTCCCGGCTCGCCGCTTCCCGGCTCGCCGCTCCCCCGCTCGCCGGCCGCGAGCTCGGACGGCGGCGGTACTGGCGGCCGGGTCGCCGCGGGCGCCGTCGTCGCCGCGGCCGTCGTGGTCGCGGCTGTCGTGGTCACCGTCGAGGCCGCCACCGTCGAGGCCGTGGATGGCGTCGCGGGCGCCCGCGACGCCTCGGAGGGTGGCGACGCCGCGGAGGGCGACGTTGGGGCGGACGGCGGGTCCGCCACGGAGGTCGACCGTGCTTCGGACGTCGGCTCCGCCTCGGACGTCGGTACCGCTTCGGACGTCGGCTCCGCCTCGGACGTCAGCGCGGTCGACGGCGCTGGCGACGGCTCGGGCATCGGCGTCGTCTCCGGGTCGGGAAGGCCGCGGGCGGCGGCGGGGTGGGCAACGGAGGTGGGGCATCGGAGGCGACTGGTACCGGCGAGCGGACAAGGGGGACGAAGAAAGGATGAACGGGGAGATGCGGCGCGTCGCCACCGGCCCCGGTCCAGGAGACCGTCAGACCCGCTCCAGCAGCGTCGCCACCCCCATTCCGGCGCCCGCGCTGACGCTGACGATCGCCCGGCGGGCGGCGCGCCGCTCGAGCTCGTCGACCGCGGCGATGACGAGCCTCGCACCCGTGGCGCCCAGTGGGTGGCCCAGGGCAAGCGCGCCGCCGTTGACGTTGAGCTTCTCGTCGGGGATGGCCAGGTCCTTCTGGTAGGCGAGCGCGACGGCCGCATAGGACTCGTCCGTCTCGAACAGGTCGACATCGTCGACGCCAAGCCCGGCGCGGGCGAGCAGCGCGCGGGTCGCCGCCGACGCGCCGCCCAGCGCGAGCGTCGGGTCGGACCCCGCTGGCACCACGTCCACGACCCGTGCCCTCGGCGTCAGCCCCAGTTCCTCGCCGGCCCGCTCACCGCCGACGAGGACGAGCGCCGCGCCGTCCGCCGGCCCCGCCGAGCTCCCCGCCGTGTGCGCGTGGTCCACGCGTTCGAGCCAGTGGTAGGCCCAGGTCGCCACCACGTCGAAGCCCGCCTGTTCGCCGGCCTGGGCGAACGCCGCCGGCAGCCCCGCCAGGTGGCCGGCGGCGGCGTCCAGCCGGGACTGTTCGACCAGGACGCCGGCCCCGACCGGTCCGATCCGCTCGTCGTGGTCGAGGACGAGCAGGCCGTGGTCATGGACGGCGACGACCGAGCGAGCGAGAAGGCCGTCGGCCCAGGCGTCCGCGGCCAGCCGGCGCGACCGCAGCGCGTAGGCGTCGAGGTCCGCGCGGGTGAGGCCCGTCAGCGTGGCCAGCAGGTCGGCCGCGACGCCGGCGGGGACGAAGCCGGTCTGGTAGTTGGTCGCCGGGTCGCTCGCCAGCGGCCCGGCGTCCGCGCCCGCCGGCACCCGTGACATCGACTCGACGCCGCCGGCGAGCAGGAGATCGTCCCAGCCCGCGCGCACCCGCGCCGCGGCCAGCGCGACCGCGTCGAGTCCCGACGCGCCGAGCCGGCTGACGACGGCCCCGCAGACGGTGTCCGGCAGGCCCGCGACCAGCGCCGCGGCCCTGGCCAGGTCACCGGCCTGGTCACGGGCCGGGCTGGCGACACCGAGCACCAGATCGCCCAGGCGGCCGACGTCCAGCGTCGGGTTCCGCTTGCGCAGCTCGTCGACCAGACCAGCCACCAGCGAGACCGGCTTCACCCCGCGCAGCGCTCCGTCGACGCGCCCGCGTCCCCAGGGCGTGCGGACCGCGTCATAGATGAAGGCCTCGCCCGTCACCGTGCCAGCCAAGCCCGCCACCCCACCCTGGTCAACCCGTCCACTCCGCCATGGTCACCCCTGTATCCCAGCAGCCCACACCAGGCTTACAGCAGGGTGGCCACCCGGACGGATGCGGCGACGCTCGGACAGAACGGGCGGGATGGGACGCGGTGGGCCGGGACCGGACCGGACGGGCTGCCCGCCGGCCAGCAGATCTGCCGGCAGACCCCCAGATCGCGGACATCCAGATCGCCGACCTCCCAGATCGGCTTCCAGACCTCCCCGATCGCTTACCTCCCAGCAGACCTCCCAGCAGACCTCCCAGATCGCTTCGCGATCCGGCAGGAACCCCGGCTTCGCGATCCGGCAGGAACCCTGTCGCCAATCGGGCAGGGACCCCGGATCCGGCAGGGACCCTGTCGCCGATCCGGGAGGGACCCCGGCTAGGCCGATCCGGCGGGAACCCAGTGGGCGGGGGCGGTGGCGACGTCCTCGAGGAAGGCGATGGTGTGGGCCGCGGTGGCGCGCCAGCTCGTCTCGGTGAGGACCTGGTGGCCGCCGGGGACGGCGACCAGGCGGGCGCGTGAGGCGGTGCGGGTCGTCATCCGGACCACCTGCAGGGGGCTGACCTCGTCGCCGACGCCATGCACGAGCAGGATCGGCAGGTCGGGCAGCGCCCGCGGCGGCGGCTCGGACGGGATCTCGCCCGCGACCGGGCGGTAGAGCAGCGGCAGGCCGAGCAGCACGAGCGCGTCGGTGCGCAGCGCCGGCGAGCCGGCGACGGCGAGCGCTCGCAGCGCGCCGGTGTCCGAGCCGACCAGCGCGAACGGCCGCCCCGGGACCCTGCACTCGCCAAGGGCGAGCGTGCTGTCCTCCCCCATGCCGAGATAGGTCACCTCGTAGCCGTCCAGCGCGAGGCGGAACGCCAGCGGCTCGAAGAGCTCGGCGGACTCGCCGCGACCCGGGAGCACGACGACGGCGCCGCGTGGGTCTCGTTCCGGCTCGGCGCTCGGCCAGGACCGGGTGTCCCGGCGGTGCGCATCGTTCTGCCGAGTCCCCGGTGACGCGGCGTCGGTCCGCGCTCGCGCCTCGGGCGGCCGGGCCGACGGCACGGCCGGAATGAGCGTTGGGGTCATCGAACACTCCTGGTTTCTGGCCGGCACCGCTGCCAGCCGTTGTGCTGCCGGTCGGCGGTCGCCGGCCGTTGGTGCCCACCGGCGGATGCCGGCGCCGGGCGCCACCCGGGCTCCCGCCGGACCCGGGGTCCCTGCCCGATTGGCGACAGGGTTCCTGCCGGATCGCGGAGCGATCTGGGAGGTAAGCGATCGGGGAGGTCTGGGAGCCGATCTGGGAGGTCTGCCGGCAGGTCCGCGATCCGGGAGGTCTGCTGGGAGGTCGGCGATTCGGTGGGCGGGGGTCGTCCCCCGGCCGGCGGGTGCCGCCCAGGGGTGTCGTCCGCCGCTGGCCCGGCGGCCACACCGACCGAGACCAGTGGCATCCCGTGGTACGCGGCGGGGGCGGGGCAGCGCCCACGGGCGGTCTCGCGATTCAGACGACGGCGGACAGTACCGCGCCCGTCGCGGTCGGACGCCGCGGGGGCACGTGTTCACGTTGCGCTTCCGAAACCTGGCCGACGACACAGCGGAGTGGCGCTGGGACGAACTCCGGGCGAAGAGGCGGACAAGTGCCGCGGCGGTCCCGCCGGCCCGTGAGCGGGTCCGAGCGCGGTTCTGGACGAGTCCGATGCCCGCATGGGGCCGCGGCGAACGCGGGACGGCGGGAGCCCGCCGGCGCGATGGCGGGGCGGGCAGGCGACCAGTCGGGAACGCGCAGGTCAGCGGCACCGGGGCGAGAGTACGCCGGCCGCCCGGCTGACGCGGGTCAGGCGGATCGCCGTACCGGGCCGTTCGCCGGAAAGCGGGATGGACACGGCCGCGACGGCGTGATGGGGGCCGCGTGGCGGCCAGACAACAGTCGGGCGTGTTCGGAGAACATGACTCTATGTTCACTGGATCAGTAGAGAATGTCAACGATCGGAGCGCCGCCGGAGACCTCGTCGACGCGGAAGCGAAACATCTTGGATACATAGTGGCACGGCGACGACCATCCAAGCGCACTGGGCAGCCAGCTGGCGACAGCCCGGTGACGCACCGCGAGAACGGCATGAGCGCGGCGCGCACCGGTAGCCACGCGCCGCGTCACGCGCGTACCGGGCGCGTCATGAGAGGTACGAGCGGCACGCCGCGCGACGCGGTGGGGCACCGGTCAGCCGAGCACGCCGCGCGCGACCGCGAGGCCGTAGCGGCGGGCCCCGCCGGAGTACACCGGGCAGACGCCGGCCGGTTCGGTGGGACGCGGGCAGAAGTGTATGCCGTCAGGAGCCCGCACCACGACCCGGCCGTCGGGGCCGCAGGAGTCCTCGGGGGCACAGGGCAGGGTGGTGGTGAACCGGCCGTGGTCGGAGATGGACTGCCCGGCGCGGATCACCCTCGTGTGCGGCGTGGTGCTCGCGATCTGCGCCCAGAGCCGGTCGAGCTCGGTGCGCCCGTCGGCGTCGACGGCCTCCCCGCGCCGCGGCGGCGTCTCGACGAGGCGCACCTCGACGCCGCTTGCGGCCAGCTTCTCGGTCATCGCCGTCACGTCCGCGCGGTAGGCGGCGATGAGGTCGCGCCCGCTCATGCAGGGCGGCCGGTTACCGGAGAAGGCGATCACCGCGATCGTCGGCTGGAAGTCCCGGATCGTGCCCGACACGTCGTCGAGCCAGTTGCACGGCGCGGTGCCACTCCACATCTTCATCAGGATGGCGTGCGCGCCGGCCTGGGTCGCCGCCGCCCGGAAGTCATCCTGCGCCTCGACCATCAGCGAGTCGCCGTACACGACGATCCGCGGGTTCGCCGGCAGGTAGCCACGCAGGACGACCGCGCCCGCGAGCCCGGTAACGGCCACCGCGAGCAGTGCGACGACCTGCCAGGACCAGGACCAGGGCCGGGGTCCGCCGCGTACACGCCCGGCCGGCTCGCCGTGCCGGTGCGACGGCTCTCGTCGCTCTCCCGGCGCTCCGGCCTCGCGCCGCCCGACCGGGTCGGCGCGCCGCTCGAACGCGCCGGGCCCCGAGGGCGTGCCCGTGGAGGCCGACGGGCCGGATGGTGGCGACGGCGGAATTCGCGGAGATCGTTCGGACTGCGCGGTGGACACGGCGCTCCTTGTCCGTAAGGAAGTGCTTTGTCTCCCTTATGGACGCACCGCGCCCAGGGAAAGGTTGAAAGCTGGCGGTGGCCTCTTGATGACACGCGGGTGCCACAGGTCCTCAGGGGGCGGTCGACCGGAGGCCCGCGATCAAGACCGGCAAGGGGTCAATATGGATCAACGCCCTTGAGCACGCCGCAGAACTGACGCAGATGTTCCTTCTGCCGGTCGGTGAGCGGCCGCGGGTCGAAATGCATGATCTCGTTACGGATCCGCCGGACCTCGTCGAGGTCGCGGAGAAACTGCTGGTGATCGACCGTCGCCCAGCTGAGCTTTGCCCACTGGTCGGGCGGGCGCAGCAGCTTGAGGTACTCCCCGAACATCAGGTTGCTGATGCTCGTCGCGTCCGGATTGACGGCTCGCAGGTCCTCAAGGCCGAACCTCAGCCCCAGGCATCGGCGCAGCCGCCGCTCGATCTCACCGATCAGGAAGTAGGGGTGCGCGAGCCGGTCGTAGGCGTTCGCGAGATCAGCGGTCGTGACGATGCCGCAGACCCGGCCGTCGCGCCAGACGACGACGAACCCGCGCTCGGTCACCCTGGGCAGGGTCGCCAGCAGGTCGTCGGTCACCTGGACGCTCTCCACGTCCGGGTCCGTCGCGTTCTCGAGAGTCTGCTGCCTGTGTGAGCCCTGCAACGTCGCGATCGAGCGCCAGGTCACGGCGCCGCGCAGGTTCGACGTTCCGTCCAGGACGGGCACCTGGGAATAGCCCAGCTTCAGCATGAGCGTGGTCGCCTTGGGCAGCGGCGTGCCCGAGGGGACGCTGCGCACGCCACCCGTCGCGCTCGGCAGGTGGCCGACCTTCATCGCGACCCATGGCGGGGCGTCATCCGCGTCGGCCCGCGGCTGCCCGGGCGCACCGCCTTTCTTGCGCCGGCGGTTGCGTCTACGTCCGGCGCCCGCCGGCGCCCCGTCGGACGGCGCCCCATCGGGCGCCGTCCCATCGGGCGCCGTCCCATCGGACCGCGCCACATCGGACCGCGCCACATCGGGCTGCCCCGGCTTCGCCGAGGCGTCCACCGGGCTCCGGGCCGTCTCGTCGGCGCCCTGGGCGGGCGCGGCACCGCCGTCCCCGACGGCCAGCGCGCAGCCGTCACCGTCACCGGCGGCGGCGGCGGCGGGGTCGCTCCGCGAGCTCCCGTCCGGGGCCACGCCGGCCCCGCCACGGTCGTCAACACCCGCGTCCGGGGGCCCGTCAGACGGGCCAGAGCCGGAGTCCGGCTCGTCATCGGGCAGGCCAGAGCCCAGGTCGGACTTCTCCTCGGGCGAGCCGGAGTCAGGCTTCTCGTCGGGCGAGCCGGAGCCGGAGCCGGGCTTCTCGTCGGGCGAGCCGGAGCCGGAGTCAGGCTTCTCGTCGGGCGAGCCGGAGCCGGAGCCGGGCTTCTCCTGGGCGCTCGGGCCGGGTTCCGGCAGCGGGACGACGCGCACGAGCGTGCTCAACGGCCCGCGGGCGAATCCCGGCTGGGTCGTCAGCCCGACGGCCGCGAGGTCCCGGCTGATCCGGGGCACCGCGATGTCGTCGCGGACCCGCTGGCCCCACTTCGCCAGGAGCTGGCCGATCGTCAGCGAGACGTCCCGCAGCGCGCGGATGTCGTCGGTGTCCACCGCGAGCTCCGCCTCAGACGCCGGTCGGGACCGGGCCGCCGGCCAGGCCCGCCGCCGAGGTGCGCACCGCGTGCTTGCCCATCGCGTCGTCGACCAGGTCCAGCAGCCGGGCGGTCCGGTCGGCGTAGAAGGCGTCGAAGTCGGCGGCGCGCAGCAGCGCCGGGTCGATCAGGTGGGTGGCGACCCGGTCGTCGAGCCAGTCGGCCGGGGCACCCGCCTCCCTGGCGAGGACGTCCAGGTACGCGGTCGGCGCGCGGGTGCCCATCCGCTGGCCGGCCTGGTAGGACAGCGCGGTCTTGTTGACGATGCTGCCCATCCGGGCATCCCGGCGCCCGGCCCGCTGGAACCAGGACTTCGGGAAGATCAGCCGGATGTCGACGTCGCGGCCGACGGCGCTGTCGCCGTCGATCGGCGCCTCGGTGAAGTACCAGTCGTAGGCGCCCTGCTTGACCAGCAGCGCGTACAGGCCCTTGTAGGCGGCGCTGTTGCGGGTTGTGAGGGTGGCCAGCCGCTGCTCATGGAAGGTCGCCTCGACGATGGTGTCCGGCTCGGGACCGTCGGCGGTGATCCAGGCGACCACCTGCTCGACGTCGCGCGGGAAGCGGCTCTCGAACGTGCCGCTGTACAGCTCGCCGAGCACGCCGCACCAGTACCAGCGGGCCAGCCGCTCCCGTACCGGCGGCCTGTCGGCCTCCTCGCCGAGGATCACCCGGATCGCGGCGAGGGGGATGAGCTGTGTGCGGTACGGCAGGAACTTCGACTGGAACACGCACTGCTCGCGCAGGAAGACGCCGGTCCAGTCAAACGCGTCGACGACCCGGTCGGCCCATTCCCGGTAGTCGGGCAGCGGCAGGTCGAGCAGGTCGCGCCGCTTGCAGCCGACCGCCGGCGCGGTGCCCGGCGCCACCGCGCCGGCCGCGCGGCGTGCGAGCCATTCGCGTTTACGCAGGTAGGTGACGACAAGGGCGACGGACTGCAGGAAGTCAATGTTCTCCAGGTCGGAGAGCATCTCGTGCTTCTCGACCAGCTCAGTGCGAATCCGCTCCCAGTCGGAGGCGAGATGGAAGTCCTCGCCGGTCTCCTGGAAGTAGCCGATGTCGCCGGCGTACATCGCGGTGAGCAGCTCAAAGACGTTGAGGACGACGCCGCCGGTGTTCACCTTTTCGAAGACCGCGCACACCGCGACCTTGTCCGTCGTCTTCGGAAGCTTGATCATCGGCACCTGGAAACCCGTGATCCGGTGCAGGACCCGCTTCTCGAACTCCGACCAGCGGTCCCAGTTCTCGTCGCCGGGCCGGGATCGCACGAAGCTCCGCTGCCAGGCCACGACCTTGTCGTTGTCGAAGATGATGTTCAGCGGGAACAGGCCGGCCGCGCACTCGGCCTCGGTCGTGGTGAGGTCGAGCCTGATCCTGCGGCCGAAGTCCTCCGTGAGGATCTTCGTCGCCGGTATCGACAGGATCGCCTCCTCCCGGTCCGCCGCCGGGTCGATCGCCCTGTCGAGGTCGACGTAGTACCAGCGCTGGACCGGCTTGCGCCGGGAGTCCTCGGTGTCGACCGGCCGGTCGGCCAGCAGCGCCTGGTAGAGCGAGGTCAGCCGCTGCTGGCCGTCGAGCAGCAGCTGCTCGGGCTCGACGGCGGGCGTGGCGGGCGGTGTGCCGTGCAGGGCCCGGGTGCGGAACCTGGTCACCCCGCCGGTCTCCAGCGTCATCACCACGCCGAGCGGGTAGTCCAGCGTCACGGTGGCCAGAAGTGAGCGGATCCGGTCGTCGTCCCACTTCCAGGATCGCTGGAACTCCGGAAGCTGCACCTTGCCCTCGGCGACGAGAGTCAAGAGCTCACCGAGCCTGATGTTGTCGAGCGCCACGTCCCCCCCTGTCCGCACCCGCCCGCGTCACCCCGCCGCGCCCCTGCCTCCCGACGTCGACGGCAGGCCGAACAACGGCGCGCCGCATCGACGAGGAATGCGCCAACCATATCGAAGCGGAACGAAGCGGAACGGACGGGTCGATTCCCGGGCCGTTTGGTTCGTCTCGGCACGTGGTCGCGCGAGCCGTGGCTCAGCCCAACGCGGAGTGACCGTCGGCGCAGTGGCCGTCGGCGCAGTGGCCGTCGGCGGGCTGGCTGGCGCGGAGGTAGGCAAAGGCGCCGCCGCGGGCGAGCGGCTCGTCGTGCGTGCCCAGCTCGACGGCCTCGTCTCCGGCCGGTTGGCGCGGCGCCGTCAGGAGGTGAGGCGCTGTCAGGAGGTGAGGCGGGCCAGGACGGGTGGGAGGGCGCCGGTGTGCAGGACCGTGAGCGAGCGGGTGGCGCGCGTCAGGGCGACGTACAGGTCGGCGAGCCCCCGGGTCGGCCCGGCGAGCAGCGCCGACGGCTCGACTAGCAGGACGGCGTCGAACTCCAGCCCCTTGCTGTCGGCGACGGTCAGCACCGCCACCCGCGCGTCCAGGACCTCCGCGCCGTCGCCGGCACCCACACCGGGCCCGGCGGCGCCGAGGAGCTCGGGCGCGAGCCGGCACAGCGCGGCGCGCACCGGGCCGGCCGTCTCCGGCGGGCAGATCACCGCGAGCCGGCCCTCGCCGATGATCCCGGCCGTCCGGACGGTCTCGGCGGCCACGGCGTCCGGGAGACCGCCGGGCGAGGGCACCCGCACGGCCAGCGGCTGCTCACCGGTCGAGCGGACCGACTCGGGCGCCGCGGACGCCGACCCGCTCGCGGCCAGCACGTCCGCGGCGACGTCCATGATCTCCCGCGGGGTGCGGTAGTTCACCGTCAGCCTCTCGACCCGGAACCGGTCGCCGACGTGCGGGGTGAGGATCCGCGCCCACGTCGCGGGCGCGCCGGGACGCGCCGCCTGGGCGAGGTCGCCGACCAGGGTCGCGCTGCGCGCCGGGCAGCGCCGCCACAGCAGCCGCCACAGCATCGGCGAGACCTCCTGCGCCTCGTCGACGATGAGGTGGCCGAACGCCCACTCGCGGTCCGTCGCACCCTGCTCGGCCGCCGTCGTCCGCCGGCGCGGGCCGCGCCACCGGTCGGCGACGGTCTCGGCGTCGAGCTCGCCGGCGAGTCCCAGCATCTCCAGGACGTCCTCGGCGTAGCGGCGCTCGGCCGCCCGTTCCCTGGCCGCGCGTGCCTCGGCCGCCTCCCGGCTGCTCTCGTCCGGGTCACCGAGCAGCTCGGCGGCCTCGTCGAGCAGCGCCACGTCGGCGACCGTCCAGGCCCGCGCGCCGCGATCGGCGCGACCGGCGCCGCGCTCGCGGCCCGCGCCCGTCGCGCCGTCGGGCGTGAGGGCTTCGTCCCCGTCGAGGGCACTGAACAGGTCGTCGTGACCGGCGGCGCCCGGCCGACGGGTGCCCTGCAGCAGATCCCGCTCGGCCGGGGTCAGGATCCGCGCGGCGGCCCTGGCGAGCAGGTCGGCGTCGGTGTAGAGACGCTCGAGCAGCTGGAAGGAGCTGAGCCGGGGCCACAGCTCGTTGAGCGCCCGCCGCACGGCCGGGTCTGCCCACAGTCCGTCGCGGACGTCGCGACGTTCGTCGTCGTCGAGCAGCCCGCCGGAGATCTGGCGCACTACCTGGCCGGTCAGCTCGTCGAGCAGCTCTCGCAGGAACACCCAGCGGGCGCCGTTGTGCGGGCGCCGGCTTCGCCGTGCTCTGGTCCGCGCGCGGGCGACGGTATCCCGGTCGAGGCGCAGCGTCCGGTCGTCGTCGTGGACGATCTCGATCGTCCGCCGCGGCAGCCGCTGGTGCTCGCGCACCGCGGCGGCGAGCACGGCCGCCATCCGCTCGTCGCCCTTGACGCTCCCGAGCGCCACCGGGTCGGTCGCGGTCGCCGCGACGCCGGGGAAGAGCCGGCCGGGGGTCGCGAACACCACCCCGGTCTCACCGAGCGAGGGCAGCACCTGGTCGATGTAACGCAGGAACACCGGGCTCGGGCCGACGACCAGGACGCCGGAGCGCTCCAGCCGGGCACGCTCGGAGTAGAGCAGGTAGGCCGCCCGGTGCAGCGCCACCGCGGTCTTGCCGGTGCCCGGGCCGCCGTCGACGACCAGCACCGAGCGGGCGTCCGCCCGGATGATGCGGTCCTGCTCGGCCTGCAGCGTGGCGATGATGTCGCCCATCCGGCCGGTCCGCGGCGCGGACAGCGCCTCCAGCAGCATCGTGTCGCCGGTCGGCCTGTCGGCCTCCGCGGCACCGTCGGTCACGGCGGGCGCCGCGCCCGCGGGACCGACGGACAGCAGGTCGTCGGCGACGCCGGTCACCTCTCGGCCCTTGCTGCGCAGGTGGCGGCGGCGGACCAGGCCGCGCGGCTCGGCGAGCGTCGCCTGGTAGAAGGCGGTCGCGACGGGTGCCCGCCAGTCGACCAGGATCGGCTCCTGCTCGACGTCGGAGAGGCCGATCCGGCCGATGTAGGTGCGCGTCCCGTCAGCGCGGTCCATCGCGCCGAAGCACAGCCGGCCCTCGGCGGCCTCCAGCCGGGCCAGCCGCTCGGCGTGGGTCGCGGCGAACACGTCGCGCTCGACGACCGCCTGCGGCGTTCCGGTGCCCACATCCAGCAGCACCTGCCGCAGCTGGGCGCGGGTCAGGTCGCGGACCTCGTCGAGGCGTGTGTAGAGCAGGTCGACGTAGGCCTGCTCGCGGACGAGCCGCGGGTCACGGGTCGGGGACACTGCGCTCCTCCGCGAGACGAACCGGCACAAAAGGGTACATAGACGATCTGATGTGCTTGCCGGCCGGCCACCGGGAAACGGCCTGCCCACCGACCTGCCCCACCTCGCCGCCCCACCTCGCTCGACGCTGGATCCACGCGTTCGGCGCAGGCACGGCTTGGCGGCCAGATCACGGACCAGCCGGGTCGGCTTCGCCGATCCGGCTGGAACCTTCGGGAGACCCCGGCCCAGCTGCAACCAGAACACAGAAGACTAGCGGGCTCCGTAATCTTCCCGGCGATCTGCCGCACCCGGCCCGGCGTGGCCAGGCACTCGCCCCGCGTCAGCCAGGCACGATGAGCGCCTCCCGCCGAACGACGTCAGCGGTGCGCGGCGGCGTCGATGACCTGGTCGATGTCGTGCTCCAGGCGGCCGCGGACCAACGCGGCGACCAGCAGCGGGAAGTCCTCCCGCTCGACCAGCTCGAGCAGGCGGCGCGGGTCGCCGGGCAGGCCGAGATCCCGGGCGGTCTGGCGGGTACGGGCGTCGACATAGGGGACGAGCTCGTCCCAGCCGGCCTGCGCCTCGCGCAGGAAGATGTCGGCGCCGACCGGCCCGATCCCCTTGATCTGCATGAGCAGCGTGTGTTCCCGGCCGCCGTGGTAGTCGGCCGCGTCACGCACGCCCCGGACGTCACCATCGTAGGTGTCGAGCAGGTAGTGACACGCGTCGCCGAGGACGCGGGCAGTGCTCTCGTCGTATCGCGCGTAGCCGTGCTCGTTGAGCACGCGGACCCGCTGCTCCCAGGCGGTGTCGGCCAGCACCGCGGGGCTCGTCCACCCTTCCGCGAACAGCGCCTTCGACGCATCCAGCGCCGCCGATGACCGGATCCGCGCGCTGGCCAGCGTCGCGAAGACGAGCAGCCGGAACATCGCCTCGGCGGTGTCGGCGGCGACGTCGGCCTCGATGTCCTCGGCGAAGGTTCGGCCGTGCCGGGTCATCAGCTCGGCCAGGACGTCCATCGGATCGGCTCCAGCCATTTCCACGAACTACCCACGACCACGCCGAGTCACTCAGCACACGCACCACGGTGAGCCGCTACCGGCGCACGTGGCCCGCTCTGCAAGGATTTCGCAGGACGATGTTCCCCACCGTGACAAGTCGAAAGTCCGGGGGGTTCGGTGGTAAGAGAGGGTTGATCACGGGTGGGACCGGCGTGCTGACTCCGTTGGGCCCGACGGACCGCCGCGCGGTGGGCAACTACAGGCTCCGCGGTCGGCTGGGCACCGGTGGGATGGGGACCGTCTTCCTGGGTGTAGACGACGACGGCCAGCCGGCCGCGGTGAAGGTCATCCGGTCCGACCTGCTCGACGAGCCGCAGTTCCGCGACCGCTTCCGCCGGGAGGTCACGGCCGCGCGGCGGGTCCGCATCTGTCGCGTCGCCCATGTGCTCGACGCCGACCCGGACGCCGACGAGCCCTGGATGGCCACCGAGTACGTCGAGGGCACCAACCTGCTCACCGCGGTCACCCAGCACGGCCCGCTGCGCGGAGCGAACCTGACCGCGCTGGCCACCGGGCTCGCCGAGGGCCTGGTCGCCGTCCACGCCGCCGGCGTCGTGCACCGCGACCTCAAGCCGGCGAACATCCTGCTCGCCCGGGAAGGCCCGAAGATCATCGACTTCGGGCTCGCCAGGGCCGACGACCTCACCGCCAACACCAGCAGCGGAAGCGTCATCGGCACCGTCGCGTGGATGGCGCCCGAGCAGCTCAACGGCGACCCGGCCACGACCGCGACCGACATCTTCAACTGGGGCATGTGCGTCGCGTTCGCCGCACGCGCCCACCACCCGTTCGAAGGGCAGACGCCCGCCGCGACCGCTATGCGGATCCTGTCCACCCAGCCGGGCCTGGACGGCATGCCGGCCGACCTGCTGCCGATGGTCACCGCCGCCCTCGACCGCGACCCAGGCCGCAGACCCGGCGCCATCGGACTTCTCACCGCTCTCGCCACCCCACGGCGGGCCAGCCCCACAGAGGCGGGCGCGGCCCGCCCACCGCTCGCGGACTGGATCCCTCCGGCCGCGATGCCGCCGCGAGGCGCGCCCGGGGACCCGGCCAGCGCGCCGGCCTCCCGCGGGTCGGCCGCACCGGTCGCGATGGCCTCGGACACGAGGGACGGCGGCGCCCAGGCGGCTGGTTTCAAGCAGACACCGCTCGCCGCGGCCACGGCCGTCGCCGTCGCGGACGCCGAGGACGACGCCGGCGGCCCGGCCGTCGCGGCGGCATCGGCCGTCTCCACGGCGGCCGGCGCGGCGGTCACGCCGCCTTCGGTGGCGCGTGACCAGACGGACCCGTGCTCCGCCTCCGACCATGCCGCCTCCGACCATGCCGCCCCTGCCCCAGGCGCCGCTGGTCTGGACGCTCCCGACGGCGGCGGCTCCGACGCCGACCACGGCGACTCCGACTCCGGCTCCGGCCACGCCGCCCCTGCGTCCTACCGATCCCGCGACACCACGGCGCCGCGTCGTGGCGCCTGGCCGCGGTCCGTGGCGGAAGCCGACGCGGCCGTGCCAGTCGCCGACTGGGACGACGCGGCCCCAGCCCTTCGCCAGCCTGCCGGAGAACCCGCGGCCGCCAGCCAGGACGACGCGCACGACCTCGCTCCACCCAACGGCCCCACAGCGGGCGCGCCTAGCGCCACCGCGCGCCACCGGCCCCGTCGACGGCGGCTGCCGCTCCTGCTCGCGTTGCTGGCGGTCCTGCTGCTGGCCAGCACCGCGCTCAGCCATTCGCTGTTACGCGACGACCACCGGGACGAAACCGCGGGGGGCTCACCTCGCGCCGCCGGCGCCGGCGCGGGCAGCGCTGCCGGCGCCGCGCCCGACACGGGCCTGGCGAGCGCGGTCGGCTCCGCCCCCGCGCCGGGGGCCAGCGACGGGCCAGGCGGGCCGACCGCATCAGCCGCGCCGGGCGCTACCGGCTCCGCCTCGCCCCTTGCCGGGACGGCCGGCCCGGCGGCCGGCGTCGACCCGGCGACATTGCCACGCGCCGCCACCACCGGGCGGCCGCTCGACGAGACCGCGGCCAGCAGGACCACCGTCCTAGGCAACGACGGCGCCGCCATACCCGCCTACCGGGGCCCGTCGACGGGCGGGCTGTTCGGCGGCCAGCTCGGCACGGTGCCCAGCGGCTCGCCCGTCGACGTCTACTGCGGCCTGTACGCCCAGCAGGTCAGCGGGACCACGAGCACCTCGCGGCTGTGGGTCTACACCGGCTCCGGCTGGATCCCGGCCGGCTACATCCAGACCGGCAGCCCAGAGCCCGTCAGCCCACCGGCCTGCGTCGGGACGGTCAGCTCGCCCAAGCTGGGGTCGAACGCCCCCCAACCGGACACCGGCCCATTCCCACTCACCCAAGACGTGTCCATACTCCGGGTCGCCGGGAAGGCCGACTCCAGCCTGACCAGCGGGCGGCTGCGCAAAGCCGAGCCGATCGGCCAGTTGCACGGTGGCGACCTCGTCGTACTGCGCTGCCAGGCGAGCGTGAAGGACACGGGCGAGGTCTGGGACCAGTTGACCTCCGGCGGCTGGATCCAGCACACCCACGTCTACAGCGGCACCTCAGGCTCCCCCGCCCCCGCCTGCTGACCGGCCCGACGAGCCAGCCTCACCACCGGGCCTACGGCCTTGGCCAGACAGCCTCGTATAGCAGCGCGCCGGCCTGGGCCGCGATACACCCACCACGGTAGGCCACTATTAGCGCACTTGGGCCTCTCTGGGAGGATTCAACGGGACGATGGGCCCTACCGTGACAGTCGAAAGTCCGGGGGTTCGGTGGTAAGAGAGGGTTGATCACGGGTGGGACCGGCGTGCTGACTCCGTTGGGCCCGACGGACCGCCGCGCGGTGGGCAACTACAGGCTCCGCGGTCGGCTGGGCACCGGTGGGATGGGGACCGTCTTCCTGGGTGTAGACGACGACGGCCAGCCGGCCGCGGTGAAGGTCATCCGGTCCGACCTGCTCGACGAGCCGCAGTTCCGCGACCGCTTCCGCCGGGAGGTCACGGCCGCGCGGCGGGTCCGCATCTGTCGCGTCGCCCATGTGCTCGACGCCGACCCGGACGCCGACGAGCCCTGGATGGCCACCGAGTACGTCGAGGGCACCAACCTGCTCACCGCGGTCACCCAGCACGGCCCGCTGCGCGGAGCGAACCTGACCGCGCTGGCCACCGGGCTCGCCGAGGGCCTGGTCGCCGTCCACGCCGCCGGCGTCGTGCACCGCGACCTCAAGCCGGCGAACATCCTGCTCGCCCGGGAAGGCCCGAAGATCATCGACTTCGGGCTCGCCAGGGCCGACGACCTCACCGCCAACACCAGC
>NZ_JASNFO010000090.1:0-65724 GCF_032027725.1 Pseudofrankia coriaricola
CCGAACTTGCGAGTGCTCGAAGATCGCTACGCGCACAGCCTGGCACTTTGGCCTGTGTTGTCCGAAGTGTAGTCAGTAGGTTGCTTGATCGGGATCTTGCTGGATGGGATCATCGACTCGTGGCGAGGCAAACGGGTGCTATGCACGTGGACCGGATTGTCAGTCGGCAGACGAACGCGGCCGGCGAGCCGCGGGAGTACGTGTCGCATCTGGTGCGGCGTACCTTCCGGGAAGACGGAAAGGTCAAGAACGAGACCATTGCGAACGTCTCGCACCTTCCGCCGGCGGCCATCGACGTGCTCAGGAAAGCGCTCGCGGGCCGGACGCTGGTCGATGTCGAGAAAGATGTCGAGATCGCTCGGTCTCTTCAGCACGGCAATGTCGCCGCGGTCATGACGGTCGCCCGGCAGCTCGGCCTGCCGGCACTGCTGGGGCCGGCTGGGCGACAGCGGGATATCGCCCTAGCGCTGATTGTCGCCCGGATTATCCAGCCCGGTTCGAAGCTCGCCACCAGATCCTGGTGGTCCGACAACACGCTCGGCGCGGACCTGGGGATAGACACGGCGTCGACCGACGAGATCTATGCCGCCATGGACTGGCTGCTACACCGGCAGGACGACATCGAAAGGCAACTCGTGGGCCGGCATCTCGTCGACGGCGGCCAGGTTCTTTTCGACCTGTCGTCGTCCTGGATGGAAGGGCACTGCTGCCCGCTGGCGTCCCATGGCTATTCCCGTGACGGCCGTCGCGGGCTCGAGCAGATCGAGTACGGAGTCCTCACGGACGCCGACGGCCGGCCTGTCGCGATACGCGTCTTCCCCGGTAACACCGGCGACCCGTCCGCGTTCATCGAAGCCGTGCACGCCGTCCAGAAAACGTTCCACCTGAAGAGTGTGATCATGGTCGGCGATCGAGGGATGATCACGTCGGCGCGTATCAGGGCGCTCCGCGAGTCCGACGACCTGGGATGGATCACCGCCCTGCGCGCGCCCCAGATCGCCCAGCTCGCGGCCGTGGACGGCCCGCTGCAGCCGACCCTGTTCGACGAGACCAACCTCGCCGAGATCCGCCACCCGAAATTTCCCGGAGAGCGGCTGATCGCCTGCCGGAACCCTTTCCTGGCAGCCGAGCGTGCCCGCAAGCGTGACGAACTGCTCGATGCCACCGAAAAGGCGCTCGCCCCAGTCGTCGCCGCCGTCACGGAAGGCCGGATCGTCGGCGCCGCGGACATCGGCATGAAGATCGGGAAGATTGTCCACAGGCGGAAGATGGCGAAGCACCTCGAGATCACGATCACGGACGCCGATGTCACCATCGCCCGGCGGGAGGAGAGCATCGCCGCCGAGGCGGCGCTCGACGGCATCTACGTCGTCCGCGCCGAGGAGAAACACGCGAGCGGAATGCGCGGAGACGAGATCGTCACCGCGTACAAGAACCTCTCCCAGGTCGAACGAGTCTTCCGTACGATCAAGACGACCGACCTTCAGGTGCGACCGATCTACCACTACCTGGAAAACCGGGTCCGCGCACATCTCTTGATCTGCTCCCTCGCTGCCTACATCACCTGGCACCTGAGGAAACGGCTCGCCCCCCTCACCTTCACGGACGAGGAGCCGCCAGGCCGCACCGACCCGGTCGCGCCCGCTCTCCGTTCCGAGGCCGCCAACCGGAAATCCACACGCAAGGAACAGCCCGACGGAACGCCTCTTTACAGCTTCCAGGGCCTCCTCGCGCACCTGGCCACCCTGACCCGCGACGAGATCCGCATCAGCGGCGGCGGCAGCCTTCAGCTACTCACGAACGCCACCGAAACCCAGAGAAAGGTCTTCCAGCTAATCGGCGCGCCTATCTCCAAGACCGTTGGTAGTCAGTAAGACGATCAATGGCTGCCGCGAACCCGCAAGTCACGAGCCCGCAGCGCGTCCTAGATCAAGTAAGTTCGGTTTAGCGGTTGCGGCGGCCGGCGCTCAGGGCCTCGACGGTCTTGGTGATGCGGGTCTGGCGGGTCTCGGGCTTCTTCGCCTCGGTCACCCACCGGACCCATTCCTTGCGGTGCGAGAAGGCGAGCTGGTCGAACGTCGCCTGCGCCACGGGCGCCCCCGCGATCGCCGCCGCGAGGTCGTCGGGTACCTCGACGATCCGGGGGGCGGCGTCGAGGGCCAGTTCCACGTCGACCTCGTCGCCGGCGGACACCCCGGCCGCGCCGCGGTTCTCGGCGGAAAGGGGGATGAGGTACCGGCCGCCCATGGGGGCGACCGTGGTCCGGTAGGTGTGCGGCCCGATCGTCACGGTGACCTTGGGCCGCTTGCCGCTGTTCAGCTCCGCGACGACGTCCGCGGGCACCTCGATGCCCGTCGCCGTGGTGCCGTGCAGGTCGACGGTCGCCCGGAATCTCACCCGTACGAGTATGACCGAGCCGCATTCCCGGGCGGCCGGAAGACCGGCGAGGGACAATCAGAAGGCGCTGGGATGGGCGGCGCGCAGCATACCCGGTGCTACGATCGCGGCCCGATATCAAGAGTGGCACTCGGTGCCGTGTCGGGCGTAGAGTGCCGATGCGCTGTGGGGCGGACGCGCGCGGCCGGACGACGCGACGCAGGTAGTGGGGCCGGCCGGTCGGCCAGCCAGCTTGTCGACGGCCTGGCTCGACACTCGACGTACGGGAAACACGACGTAGAGGAACACGGGATGCGCGAGGCGCCGGACGGCATCGACTGGGTGCTGTGGTCGGGAACGCTCGGCCTGAACAGTCCGCTCGAACGGCGCATCGACGCGGCCGCGGCCTGCGGGTTCCACCAGCTGTCGATCAGCCCGCTCGACGTGGCGCTGGCCGAGGAGGCGGGCACCAAGCCCGAGGACCTGGGCGGACGGCTGCGCGACGCCGGTCTGGGCATCGTGCTCGACGGGTTCATGAACTGGTACGAGGGCGCACCGATACCGGGCGCGCGCTCCGTCGCGTTCACCGCCGACGAGGTGCTGCGCATGTGCGAGGCGCTCCCGGCCGAGTCGCTGACGGTGTTCTCCCGGCCGACCTGCGACCTGCCGCCGGCGCAGGTCGCCGCGTCGTTCGGCCGGCTGTGTGACCGCGCGGCCGACGTCGGCACCCGCGTCCAGCTGGAGTTCCTCGCGATGATGGCGATCAGCGACCTGCCAGGCGCCGCGGCCGTCGTGGCGGACGCCGACCGCGCGAACGGCGGCCTGGTCCTCGACACCTGGCACTTCTTCCGCGGCAATCCCGACTACGCGGCCCTGGAGGCCCTGCCCGGCGACCGGATCTTCACGGTGCAGGTCTCCGACGGGGGAGCCGACCTCCAGGGAACTCTCGCCCAGGACACCTTCCATCGACTGCTGCCCGGCGACGGCTGTTTCGACCTCGTCCGCCTGTTCGGGACGCTTCAGCGGATCGGGGCGCTCGGCTCGGTGGGTCCGGAGGTCATCTCGCCCGTCACGGAGGCGATGGCCCCGACCGAGGCAGCCCTGCTGGCCAAAGGCCGGGCACAGGCTCTGATTGACCAGGTGTCCGGATGATCGCGGCACGATTACACGCCCACGAGGACGTGCGGATCGAGGAGATCCCGGAGCCCGAGCCGGCCGCCGGCGAGGTGAAGATCGCGGTGGCCCACAACGGGCTGTGTGGCACGGACCTGCACGAGTACTTCTCCGGCCCGCGGGCCTGCACGACCACGCCGCACCCGCTCACCGGCGGGGTGCTGCCCCAGATCCCGGGTCATGAGTTCGCCGGAACGGTCACCGCCGTCGGTGAGGGCGTCATGGACGTCGCGGCCGGCGACCGGGTGTGCGTGGAACCGCTTTACTCCTGCGGTGACTGTGACCGCTGCCAGGCCGGGCTGCCGCAGCTGTGCCGCCTGGTGATGACACACGGGCTGTGTTCGCACGGGGGCGGCCTGGCCCAGTTCACCGTCGTTCCCCGGGCGATGACGCACCCGATTCCCGACTCGATGTCCCTGGCCGACGCCGCGCTGGTGGAACCGATCTCGGTCGCGTTCAACGGTGTGCTGCGCTCCGAGGCCCAGCCGGGCCAGTCCGCCCTCGTGCTCGGCGCCGGACCGATCGGGGTCGGCGCCGTTCTCGGCCTGCGCGCCGTCGGAGTGGACGACATCCTGGTGGTCGAGCCGGTGGCGGCTCGCCGCGCGGCCGTGGCGGCGCTCGGCGTCGCGCAGGTCCTCGATCCGGGCCTCGTCGACGTCGCCGACGAGGTGCGCCGGCGGACGAAGGGGCGCGGCGTCGACGCGGTCGTCGACTGCGCCGGCGCGCCCGCCACGTTCTCGCTCGCCCCGGCCGTGCTGCGCGCGAGGGGACGCTACGTCGGGATCGCCTTCTCCGACCGGGAGGTGAGCTTCCCGCCCTGGGTGCTGTCACGTGGCGAGATCGAGCTCACCGGATCGCTGGGGTACGCCCCGGGAGTGTTCCGGCGGGTGATCGACCTCATCGCGGGCGGTGCGTACCCGACGGCGGGGTGGGTCGAGCACGTCGAGCTGAACGATCTTCGCGCCGCGCTGCTGGACCTGCGGGCCGGCCGGCGGATCAAGGTCCTGGTCGACCTGCCGGCTGCCTGATCCGCGAACGCCTCCATACCCTCCATACCCTCCATACCCCTCCGGACGCCAACCACAGTGAGAGGAGCGGTCCCATGCGCATGGACGACATGATTCTGGTGAGCATCGACGACCATATGATCGAGCCGCCGGACATGTATGAGAAGCACGTCCCGGCCAAGTGGCGGGACGAGGCTCCGAAGGTCGTGCGGAACGAGCAGGGCCTGGACCAGTGGGTCTTCCAGGGTGAGGGGACCTCGACGAACTTCGGCATGGCCGCCACGGTGGGCTGGCCGAGCGAGGAATGGGGTTTCAACCCGGGCACCTATTCGGAGCTGCGCCCGGGCTGTTTCGATGTGCACGAGCGGGTCCGGGACATGAACGCGAACGGCGTGCTCGCGTCCATGTGCTTCCCGACCATGGCGGGCTGGAACGCCAGGACCTTCCACGAGGCGCGTGACAAGGACGTCGCGCTCGTGATGCTCCAGGCCTACAACGACTGGGTCATCGACGAGTGGTGCGGCACCTACCCCGGCCGGTTCATCCCGCTGGGCATCGTGCCGATGTGGGACGTCGACCTGGCGGTGAAGGAGATCCACCGCATCGGGCGCAAGGGCTGCCGGTCCATCAGCTTCCTCGAGGCGCCGCACGCCCAGGGCTTCCCGAGCTTCCTGTCCGGCCACTGGGACCCGATGCTGCAGGCCCTGTGCGACGAGAACATGGTGCTGTCGCTGCACATCGGCGCGGGCTTCAGCCTGATCCAGAAGCCGGATGAGGCGCCGATCGACCACCTCATCATCCTGACCTGCCAGATCTCCGCGATCATCGCGCAGGACCTGTTGTTCGGCCCCACGCTGCGGCGTTTCCCGGACCTCAAGGTCGCGCTGTCCGAGGGCGGGATCGGCTGGATCCCGTTCTACTTCGACCGGGCCGACCGGCACGTCCAGAACCAGGCGTGGCTGCACAGTGACTTCGGCGGCAGGCTTCCGTCGGAGGTGTTCCGCGAGCACATCCTGGCCTGCTACATCACCGACCCCTCCGGGCTCGCGCTGCGCGATCGCATCGGCATTGACACCATCGCCTGGGAGTGCGACTACCCGCACACCGACACGACCTGGCCCACGTCGCCCGAGTTCGCCTGGAAGGAGTTCCAGGACGCGGGCTGCACCGACCCCGAGATCGACAAGATCACCTGGCGGAACGCCTGCCGGTTCTTCGGCTGGGACCCGTTCGCCCACACCCCCAAGGAGCAGGCGAACGTCGGCGCGCTGCGCGAGCTGGCCAAGGACGTCGACGTGACCCGGATGTCCCGGCACGAATGGCGCAGGCGCAACGAGGCAGCCGGTATCGGCGTCTTCTGAGATCGCGAGGTCGCTACCCATGCCACGGTTCCATCACGCCAACCTCGGTGTTCCGCCGGGCCTCGACGACGCCGAAGGCGCGTTTCTCGTCGACGTCCTCGGCTACCGGAAGATGGACGTGCCGCCCGACCTCGCCGGTATCGCCCGGTGGTATGAGGCGGACGACGGCAGCCAGATCCACCTGAGCGTCGATCCCGACCACCGGCCCGCGGCGCGGGCCCACACGGCGATCGAGGTCGACGAGGACGTCGAACGCCGGCTGGACGCCGCCGGCATCGCCTACCGGTCCGGCGGCCGGGGCGACCTGGCGGTGGTGTTCTGCGCCGACCCGGCTGGCAACCACTGGGAGCTGCGCCGCCACTCGCAAACACCATGACGTGATCCACGTCATACCCCGATCCGTGATCTGCCCGCGGCGGGCGCGCGAATGTGCCGTGACTCGCGCGCGCGTCGCGAGGCGGGGACCGTGAGCGGAGGCCGCGCATGAACAACAGTGACACCATCAGGGGTTGCCACGAGGCATTTGCCCGGTGACGGTCTCCGTCTCGGCGCCGGTGAAGGGCCGTGTCGGTTCCATTCCGGCACGGCCCTTCACCGCGTGGAGCGGACCGGACAGCTTTGGACCATGCGCTACGATGACCTCCCGCCAGCGTGGAGGTGGACGTGCTGTGACGGGGAACAACGCGCAACCGGCGGTCGCGCTCGCGGTACGAGACGCGGAGCTGCACGGTCGGCTGGTCGCTGGTGACGAGCGCGCACTCGACGAGGCTTACGCGTTGTTCGGAACCCTGGTGCGCGCACTCGCGCATCGGGTGACCCGAGACCGAGAAGCCGCGAGTGACATAGTCCAGGACGTTTTCGGCTACTTCTGGGAACATCCGCTGGCGTATGACCCCAATCGCGCCGGGCTGCGAACGTGGCTGGGGATGCTGGCGCACCGGCGGGCGGTCGACTGGGTGCGCGGCGAGGAGCGACGTCGCCGCCGGACCGCGCCGGAGCTTCACGGCCCGTTCGAGCTGCCCGGCGTGGACGAGACCGTCGAGGCGGCAGACACCTCCTGCCGGGTCCGCCTGATCGTGCGAGACCTGCCCGACGCCTTACGGACCGCGGTTGAGCTGGCGTTTTATCGGGAAATGACCTACCGCGAGGTGGCGGCCGAGCTCGGAATACCGGAAGGCACCGCGAAATCACGGATGCGGAATGCCCTCGCGCGTATCGCCCGAACTCTCGCCGAGGAAGGCATCGGCGAATGACCATGGGTGATGAGTCCGAGGGACATCGACGTGCGTTTCTCGCCCATCTGACGACGGACCTGTGTGACGCCGATGAGGCTCGGCTGATCGCCGAACACACGCGTTCGTGTCCGACCTGCGCGTACGCCGAGGCTGAGCGGCGAGAGGTCGACGACCTGTTGCTCGCGCTCGGCGACGTCGACGAGCTCCCCGATGCCCCCTCGCCGGCCCAGCTGCGGGCGGCGGCCCGCGCGCGCCGGCGCCCGGCACCGCGGGTGCCCGCGTTCGCCGCTCCCTTCGCCGCCGCGGCCGGCATCCTCGAGTCGGTGCTGGCCGAGGTGAGCGATGACGCGCTGCGCACGCCCAGCCCGGTGCTGACCTGGCGCGTGGGCGACCTGGTACCCCACCTCGCCGCGGGCAACGCCCTGCTCGCGACGGCGATCGGTGTCGCGGTCGAGCCCGCGCCGGGCCCGGTCGCCGGCCTGGTCAGCCATACCGAGCGGCTGCTCAGCTGGGTTGCCGGCTGGCCGCGCGAGCGCGTCCAGGCGCTGTGGCGCCGCGGCGTCGAAGCGATCGCGGCGAGGCTGAGCACCCAGCCGGAGCTCGCCTCGCTGCGCGTCGAGGTCGACGGCGTCCGGACGACCGTCGCGGACCAGCTGAAGATCCGGGCCTTCGAGACCTGGACCCATGCACGCGACATCGGTGCCGCGGCGGGCCTGCGGGTGCCCCCGCCGCCCGCCGACAGTCTCGGCGCGATGGCGGACCTCGCGGCGCGGCTGCTGAGCACCCTGCCGCCGCGCGCGGCCACCGCGCCCGCCGGCGCCGTGCGCCTGACGCTCACCGGCCCGGGCGGCGGCTCCTGGCTGGTCCAGATCGGCGGCGCCGGCGCCGCCGCCGCGGCGGCGGCTGTCGGCCTGCCCGAAGCCGAGCTCACCCTCGACACCGTCGAGTTCTGCCTGCTGGTCGCGGACCGTGGCCAGCCCACTGAGCCGCACACCGAGATCTTCGGCGACGACGCCCTCGCCGCCGAGCTCCTCGCGATCGCCCCCCAGCTCGCCGGCCCCTGACCGGTCGCGCCCGGAGGTGAGGGGCGGCCGAGCGGCGGGGCCGGGCGCCGCCGGGCTCGCGGCCTGTCGGGCGGGCGCGGGACCGGGATCCCCGTAACGTGGACAGGATGTGGCCACGCGGGAAAGCTCCGGAGGCTCGTGACGCCTTGGCGCGGCGCGCCGGCGACCTGGCGTCGGCCGGGACAGCGCCGCCGCCGACGGTCTTTCGATCATGAGCGCGCGGCCGGCTCCCGACGTGGACGACCTGGCCGCCGTCCCGGCACCGGTGCCCGCGCCGGAGATGCGCCCGGCGCGGACGTCGCGGCAGGCGGACCTGTTCGACGCGCTGCTGGGGATCTTCCTGGCGGAGGGGTTCGCCCAGTTCACGCTGGCGGACCTGGCCGCCCGGCTGCGCTGCTCGAAGAGCACGCTCTACGCGCTCGCGCACAGCAAGGAACAGCTCGCGGTCGCCGTCGCCCGGCACTTCTTCCGGGTCGCCGCCGAACGGATCGAGCGCGACGTCGCGGCGGTGGCCGCGGCGAGCCCCGCCGAGACGGTCGGCGCCTACCTGGGCGGCGTCGCCCGCGAGCTGCGGCCCGCCTCGCCGGCGTTCCGCCGTGACCTGGCCGCGAACCCGGCGACCCGCGCCGAGTACGAGCGCAACACCCGCATCGCCGCCCGCCGGATCCGCGAGCTGGTCGCCGCGGGCGTCGATGCGGGGGTGTTCCGCGGGGTCGACGCGGCCTTCGTCGGCCAGGCGGCGACGGCGGTGATGTCGGCCATCCAGCGCGGCGACATCACCGCCGCCACGGGCCTGTCCGACGCCGACGCCTACGCGGAGCTCGCGAGCCTCCTGCGCCACGGCCTCGCCGGCCCAGCCCCGAATGTCCCGGGTGCCTCGGGCTCCGCTGGCACCAAAGTGGTCGGGTCCTAGGCGGGCGTGCCCAGGGCGGGCCCGCCGTCGCCGGCGTGTCCACTCGCTCCCTCGCGGCCGCGCGCGGGCTGGCCTCTGGTCCGCGGGCGGCGACCGCGGCGCGTCGGCGCACGCCACCGTGATGACGTCGGCACCACGGGCGGTCCCGCGCAGGTCGCGGCCTCGCCTCGCGATTGCGTGGCCCTGGTCACAGCGGCGCGCGGCCGGCCCGGCCCCGTGCTCGTCAGCGCGGCCGGCCGGACACGCACCGGCTCAGAGCCGGCCCCTCTTGCTCGCCATCGGCGATCGCGGGTAACCGACCGGCATTCAGATGGTCCGTTGTCGTTTGACGTGTGTTGGCAATGTGGCCCGGATCCAGCCATCTCGCTGTTGTCCTCCGGGCCCATTACGTCCACCATGGCCATGTGCCGACCTGTGAAGAGATTGCTTCGATCGAGGATTCCGTGGACCGGGCGGCCCACGCGAACGACCTGATCTGGCGCAACCACCCACGGCCCTCGCAGCTGCGCCAGCTGCGGGCGGACGCTCTGCGCGCGGCGCTGAGCGAGGGCAAGGACGCGACCGAGATCGCCAGCCGGCTCGGCGTCCGGGCCGACGACATCGCCTGGATGACCAGCTCCGAGACCGCCAGCTGGCCAGCCCCGCCCATCACCCCCTGAGGCCTCCCCGCGTCAACCAACCGGGGCGGCAGCCCTTTCGCCGCCCGCCTGCCCGGCCGGACGGACGCCCGGCCGGTCCCAGCGAGTGACTGCCGGCTAGGACCAAAGTCCTGGCCCGGTGGTCCGTACCTACCAGAGCCGGCAGACCACTCGCGCCACCTGCACACCCTCGTCCGCGCGTATTGTTTTGATCATGAGCGATGTGCGGGTGTTCCTCCTGGATGATCATGAGATCGTCCGGCGCGGCATCCGGGAGATGCTCGAGGACACCGGTGATATCCAGGTGGTCGGCGAGGCGGCCACCGCGGCCGAGGCGTTACGCCGGATCCCCGCGGTGTCGCCGAACGTCGCGGTCCTCGACGCCCGTCTCGAGGATGGCAGCGGTATCGACGTCTGCCGGGAGATCCGGTCGGCGCATCCGGAGATCGGCTGCCTGATCCTCACGTCGTATGACGACGACGACGCCCTGTTCTCCGCGATCATGGGCGGTGCGTCCGGTTATCTGCTCAAGCAGATCAAGGGGACCGACCTGGTCGGCGGGATCCGCGCGATCGCCGCGGGCCGGTCGCTGCTAGACCCGGCGGTCACCCGGCGGGTGCTGACCCGCCTGCGCGAGGGGCCGGCGCAGGACCCGAGGCTGGCCGCCCTGGGCGTCCGTGAGCGCGAGATCCTGAAGCTCGTCGCCGAAGGCCTCACGAACCGGCAGATCGCGGGCCGGATCCACCTGTCGGAGAAGACCGTCAAGAACTACGTCTCCTCGATCCTGCTGAAGCTGGGGCTGACCAGCCGCACCCAGGCCGCCGTCTTCGCCGCGCGGCTCGACGCCAGCCCCCGGGGCGACGGGGCGGCCGCCCTCGCGCCCCCTCGCTCACGGCCCGGGTGAACCGGCCGAGGCGACGCCGGACTGCCCGTTTCGCGGTGGTGCGCGTGCGGGCAGGAGTCTCCGGTGTGTCCAACCGTCCCGAGCCTGGCACGCCGAACTCCGCCAGCCGAGACGGCGGTTCGAATGTCCCCGCCGCTGGGCCAGGTCCGGCGTCCCGACAGCACCCCGGGCGGCCGCGATGCCGGCCGGGCCGGCAACCAGACCGCGCCGAGGAGGCAGGATGCCCGGGCCTGACGCCGTCACCGCGCCCCAGGCCGCCCATGGCAACGTGCCCCAGGCCGCGCATGGCAAGGGGACCCGGGGAGCCGGGCGACCTGGGGGGCCCGAGCTGGCCATGGGGTCCCGCAGCGGCCGGTGGGACGTGGACGCCGTACCGCGAGGCGAGACGGTCGAGACGCACAGCGCGACGTTGACCTTCGTCGGGGACCTCGTCTACAAGGTCAAAAAGCCCCTCGACCTGGGCTTCCTCGACTTCCGAACCCGCGAGGCCCGGCTCGCCGCCTGCGAGGACGAGGTGGCTCTCAACCGGCGCCTCGCGCCCGACGTCTACCTCGGCGTCGCCGACCTGCGCGACGCCGAGGGCCGGCTCGTCGACCACGCGGTGGTGATGCGCCGGCTGCCCGAGCGGCTCCGGCTGTCCACGCTGGTCCGCCGCGCCCAGCGGGTGGACGAGGTCCTGCGGGCCGTCGCCCGCGCGCTCGCCGCCTTCCACGCGGCCTGCGAGACGTCGCCGCGGATCGAGGCGGCCGGGAGCCCCGACACGCTCGCGGGCCTGTGGCGCGAGGGCGTCGAGGGGGTCGCACCCTTCCGCGACGCCATCCTCGACGGCCAGGTCGTCGCCGAGATAGACCGGCTCTCGGCCCGGTACCTCGCCGGGCGTGGCCCGCTGCTGGCGGAGCGGATGAGCGCCGGCCGGATCCGCGACGGGCACGGCGACCTGCTGGCCGACGACATCTTCTGCCTGCCGGACGGCCCGCGCATCCTCGACTGCATCGAGTTCGACCAGCGGCTGCGGGTCGGCGACGTGCTCGGCGACGTCGCGTTCCTCGCGATGGACCTGGAGCGGCTCGGCGCGCGGGAGGAGGCCGAGCGGTTCCTCGGCTGGTATCGGGAGTTCGCCGGCGAGGTGCACCCGCCGTCGCTGGCGCATCTCTACATCGCCTACCGGGCGTTCGTGCGGGCCAAGGTGAGCTGCCTGCGGTCCGGGCAGGGGGACCCGGACGCCGCCGACCTCGCCGGCCGGCTGGCCGCGCTCGCGCTCGATCACCTGCGCCGCGGCCGGGTGCGCCTGGTACTGGTCGGGGGCCTGCCGGGCACCGGCAAGTCGACGCTCGCCGGCCAGCTCGCCGGGGCCGACGACGGCTGGGTGCTGCTGCGCTCGGACGTGGTGCGCAAGGAGCTCGCGGGCCTGCCAGCCGACGCGCCGGCGCCGGCCGCGCTCAACCCCGGCCTGGACGCCGGGCTCTACGCACCGGCGGCGACCGAGGCCGTCTACGCCGAGCTGCTGCGCCGCGCCGGGCACGCGCTCGCGCACGGGGAGAACGTGCTGCTGGACGCCTCCTGGTCGGCGGCCACGGCCAGGGCCGCCGCGGCGCGGCTCGCCGGCACCGCCGCGGCGGACCTCGTCGAGCTGTGCTGTGTGACCGCGCCCGAGGTGGCGGCCGCCCGTATCGCCCGCCGGGCGACTGGGGGACGGGACGCCTCCGACGCGACGGCGGCGGTGCACACGGCGATGGCGGCCCGGGCCGACCCGTGGCCGGCGGCGACGGTCATCCACACGGCCGCCCCGGTCGCCGAGTCCGCCGCCGCGGCCCGCCGCCGCCTGCGCTAGCCCCGCCCCTCCGTTCCCTTGTTCCCCCGTGTGGCCTGACCTGCCCGGACAGCCACCGGGAAAGTGATGCGCGCAGAGCTGACTGACCCCCACCTCCAGGGGAGGGCATCGGCTACGGTGTCGAGGACATGGGACCCGAACCGACCGCCCGGCCCACGCCGCCGGCGCCTGACGGCGCGGCGCCGGCGCCGCGTGCGGGGTCTCGGCACGACGAGCCGCCGGGCGAGGAGCTGGAGTTCCCGGGCGTCGCCCGGCTCGAGCTCGACGAGCTGCTCCTGCAGCTCGTCGACCGGGCGCAGGACGTCATGGCCACACAGGGCCGGCTGCGCGGGCTGCTGCGCGCGACCAGGACCGTCGCCTCGGACCTCAGCCTCGACGTGGTGCTGCGCCGGATCGTCGAGGCCGCCTGCGAGCTGGTCGACGCCCGGTACGGGGCCCTCGGGGTGACCGCCAGGGGCGCCGAGGCGCTGGAGCAGTTCATCCACGTCGGCATCGACCCTCGGCTGGTCGCCGAGATCGGGCACCTGCCGCGCGGCGAGGGCGTGCTCGGTGCCCTCATCCACGACCCGCGGCCGGTGCGCCTGGAGGACATCGCGGGGCATCCCGGCGCGGTCGGTTTCCCGCCCGGCCACCCGACGATGCGCACCTTCCTCGGCGTGCCGATCCGGGTGCGCGGCGAGGTGTTCGGCAACCTCTACCTGACCGAGAAGCGCGGCGGCCGGGTGTTCACCGCGGAGGACGAGGAGCTGGTGCTGGCGCTCGCCGCCAGCGCCGCGGTCGCGATCGACAACGCCCGCCTGTTCGGCCAGGCGAGGCACCGCGAGCAGTGGCTGCAGGCGTCCGCCGACATCACCCGTCACCTGCTCGGCGACGGTGACCGGCCGCTGGAGCTGATCGTGCGGCGCGCCCGCGAGGTCGCGCGCGCGGACACGGCCGCGCTCGCGCTCGGCGCGCACGACGCGGAGCACCTGCGCCTGGACATCACCGCCGGCGACGGGGCGGAGCGGCTGGCGGGCGGGGTGCTCGCCGTCGACGAGTCGCTGGCGGGGCGGGCGATCCGTGAGCACGCGCCGCTGTTCGCCGGCGAGGCGCCGGCCGAGATCGCCGAGCTGCTCGCCGGCGAGCCCGACCTCGGCCCGGTGATGGTCGTACCGCTGATCACCTCGCGGACCAGCGCGGGCGCGGTCATCCTCGGGCGGCGCCGCGGCGCGGAGCCGTTCACCGACGCGGACCTGGAGATGGCGGCCGCGTTCGCCGGGCATGTCGCGATCGCCCTGCAGCTCGCCGAGTCGCGTGCGGCGCAGAACCGGCTGACGGTGCTCGAGGACCGCGACCGCATCGCCCGTGACCTGCACGACCACGTCATGCAGCGGCTGTTCGCGGTCGCGCTCGGTCTGCAGGGGCTGTCCGAGGCGGAGGACCACCCGAACCGGGCGAAGCGGCTGGCGACCTATGTCGACGACCTCGACTCGACGATCCGCGAGATCCGCCAGTCGGTGTTCGAGCTGCGCGGCCGGTCGGCGGCCGGCGGTGCCGGCCTGCGGATGGCGCTGCGCGGCATCGTCGACGAGACGACCAGAGCCTTCGGCTTCGAGCCGCACCTGCTCGTGGACGGCCCGCTGGACAGCGCGGTCGCCCCGGCCGTCGCCGACCACCTGTTCGCCGTGGTGCGGGAGAGCCTGTCGAACGCGGCCCGGCATGCCCGGTGCCGGGGCGCGTCGGTCACGGTGACCGTCGCGGACGGCCGGGTCAGCGCTGAGATCGTCGACGATGGCATCGGACTCGGGACCGGCGGGCCTGGCCGGCGCAGTGGGCTCGCGAACATGCAAAGCCGCGCCGAGGAGCTGCGCGGCACCTTCGAGATCGGCCCCGGCCCGGACGGCGTCGGGACCCGCGTCGTGTGGACGGCGCCCTGCGCCCCGCCGCCGCCCATCCCCGGCCAGGCCTGACGCCAGTTGTCCGCCCGCGGCGTCGGCGTGTCGGAGCCGGTGTTCCCGGATAATAGCGACAGCCTTCGAATACCGTGTTCTTCCCGGAAGGGCGTCACTAGGAGCGGGATAGTCGCCATGCCGACGGAGTATTCGCTATGACCGACCAGGTCGCGGCGTTCGCGAACACCGTCATCTTCTCGACCTACTTCGCGATCTCACTGACGATCGCGCGTGGCCTCTGGAAATCACGGCAGTGGCTCAACAACAAGCTGGGCACCGCCACGGCGGCGATCTTCTTCACCTGCGCGTTCGGGCACGGCCTGCACGCCGTACTGTACTTCAGCTCCGCCGCGAATCCGTCGGCCGCCCAGCCGTTCCACGCGCCGCACGGCGAGCTGAACGGCCTCGGGCTCGCCAGCGCCGTCTGGGACGTGGGCACGGCCTTCGTCGGCATCTGGTACTGGTCGCTGCGCGGCCGTTTCCCGGCCCTTGTCCGCGGCGCGGCCGTGTTCGAGGACCTGCGGCTGCGCCAGACCGCGGAACGCAAGCTGCGGCTCTCCGAGCAGCGATACCGCGGAATTGTCGAGACGACCAGCGAGGGCGTCGTTCTCATCGACGCCACCGGCGCTATCGACTATGCCAACGCCCAGTTCGCCGCTCTCGTCGGTCACACCCCGCGCGAGGTGCACGGCATGACGTTCACCGACCTGGTGCTGCCCCAGTATCGGGAGCCGCTCCTCGCGGCGCTCGCGATGGTCCGCGACCGGGACACCCAGCGGATCGAGGTCGAGCTCGCTCCCGCCGGCCGCCCGCGCGGCGACGGCCACGGCAACGACGGCCACGGCAACACGGTGCACGCGCAGATCGCGCTCACCGCTCGCGCCGACACCGACACCGCGCCGGTGGGGACACCGCGCGCGGCCGCGCCACCTCCGCGCGCGGCCGCGCCACCTCTGAGCGCGAAGGGCCCGGCGAGCCCGGCGGACGGGCTGCCCGTCGGGATCCCCGCGGACAGCTTCGGCGGGGCGCTGGCGATGGTCGCCGACGTGACCGAGCGGCGCAACGTGGAAGCGAAGCTGCGTCAGTCCCAGCGGCTGGACGCCGTCGGCCAGCTCGCCGGCGGCGTCGCCCACGACTTCAACAACCTGCTCACCGTCATCGACGGCTACGCCGCCCTCCTGCTCGGCGAGGTCGAGGGACCGGTCCGCCGCGACGTCATCGCGATCAGGGACGCGGCCGCGCGCGCCTCGGCGCTCACCCGCCAGCTGCTCGCGTTCTCCCGCACCCAGCCGATCCAGCCGCAGGCGGTCGACGTCAACGAGCTCGTCAACGGCATCGAGGACATGCTGCGCCGGCTGATCCGCGAGGACGTCCAGATCGTCGTGCGGGCCGAGGCCCAGAACGCGATCGTCTGGGCCGACCGCGGCCAGCTGGAGCAGGTGCTCATCAACCTGGCGGTCAACAGCCGGGACGCCATGCCCGATGGCGGGCAGCTCACGATCAGCACGGCGCGCGTCCTGCTCGCGCCGGCCACTCCCGCGACGGCCGGCGTCGGCATCGGGGTCAACGGAGCCGCCGGCGGTCTGGTCCAGCATGTGCTGCTCACCGTCTCCGACACCGGGGTCGGCATCCCGGAAGAGGCCCGCGGCCTCATCTTCGAGCCGTTCTTCACGACGAAGGAACCCGGCCAGGGCACGGGGCTGGGCCTCTCGACCGTCTACGGCATCGTCCGCCAGGCCGGCGGGCAGGTGCTCGTCGACTCGGCGCGCGGCATCGGCACCGACGTGCGCGTCTACCTGCCGGCCACGTCGTCGGCACCGGGCGCGGCCACCCCCCGGCGCGACACCGCCCCGATCTCCGGCGGGCGCGGGACGGTCCTGCTGGTCGAGGACGACGGTGAGGTCCGACGGCTGTCCGAGCGGATCCTGCTCATGGCGGGGTACGACGTGCTGACCGCCGCCGACGGCCCGGACGCGATCAAGCTCGCCGGGGCCGCGGCCGCCCTCGACATCCTGGTCACCGACGTGATGATGCCGAGGATGAACGGCCGCCAGCTCGCCGACCGGCTGCGCGCGTCCCGCCCCGGCCTGCCGGTGCTGTACGTGTCCGCCTACCACCGAGGCATGATCAACCCGACATCGGTCGCGGCGCACGGCGTCGCCTACGTGGAGAAGCCGTGCTCGCCGGCGGTGCTCACCGAGAAGGTCGGCGAGCTGCTGGCCGCCGCCACGGCCGCCCGCCGCGTCCCTGACCTGCGCCCCGCGCCCACCGGCCGCTCGACGGGAGGATCATGATAGGGAAGCTGCAGACGGTGGTCCTGGACTGCCAAGGACGCGATGGCCAGGAACTGTCCGCTGCGGTGGTTCAGGACGGCGTGACGGACAGCTCCCGGACAGATACCGGCAGGCCCTCGACGAGGAGGCCCGAGCTGGAATCATGGGCAGCACGGGGGAATACGGGGGACCGCGGGGGCAGGTGGTATGGGGACGCCGGCGCCGGCTTCCCATACCCCTGGGTGGCAGGGGACGGCGTGGCACGGGAACGGCTCAGTGCCGGCCCGCCTGGCGCGGCGTCTCGCGCACGGGGCCGTGTCCCGGCCGGCTATGCCGCGCGGCCGAGGCGCAGGCAGCGGTCGAGGAACTGCGCGGCGGTCGCGGACGGGGGACCGCCGGGGCGGGTGGCGATCACCACCTGGTAGCGGGGCGGGTGCGGCTCGATGGCGAGGAAGCGGAGGTCCCGGGTGCGTTCGGCCAGCGACGCGGGGACGAAGGCGCAGCCGGTCCGATAGCGGACGAGGTCGATGACCGTCGAGAGGTCACCCAGCTCCACACAGGTGGCCCGCTCGGCGAGGCCGGCGGCGGCGAACGCCCGGTCCACGGCGGCGCGCACGCCCCAGCCGGCGGGGAACTCGATGAGGTCGAGCCCGGCGGCCTCCTCGAGGGTGACGGCGGCGCGCCCGGACGCGGCGAGCGGGTGGTCGAGGGCGCAGGCGAGCGCGACCGTCTCGGTGTGCAGCGCGTGCAGGCGCAGGTCCCGCGTCGGGCCGGTGATGACCAGCACCGCCAGGTCCAGCTCGCCGTCGCGGACCCTCGCGGCGTGTGACGTGGCGGCCGCGGGGTCGGGAGCGGCGAGCTGTACCTGGACGTGCGGGTGCTCCGCACGGAAGGCCGCGAGCGCCGCGAGCACCGAACGCGGGGTGAGGCTGTGGAGGATCCCGAGCGAGAACGCGCCGCGCGCGCCCTCGCGCACCTCGGTGACCACCTGCCTAGCCTGGCGGACCGCGCCAAGCACCCGGCGTGCCTCAGGGACCAGCGCCCGGCCCGCCTCGGTGAGCTCGACGTGCTGCGTCGTGCGCTCGAACAGGTCGACGCCCAGCTCGCGCTCCAGCGACCGGATCGACGCCGACACGCCGGACTGCACCATGTGCAGCCGCGTGGCGGCCCTGGTGAAGCCGCCCTCCTCGGCGACTGCCAGGAAGTGCTCCAGCCTGCGAGGTTCCACGTCCCGTCCCGGTTCTGCTCCAGATCCCCGCCAGACATCGCCATTCATGCTGAAGTCAGCGGGGGTCGATTCACGATCATGATGGGTCGCGCGCTGGCTGGGGCCTGGCCGCAACCACGACCCCAACCGCGACGGAGGCCACCACGTCGTGGCCTGCCTGGTGAGACGTCGTTCCACCGGTCCGCGTTGCGCGGCGCGGCCACCTCCGCCCCGGGCCGCTCGGTGTCCGTCGTCCAGAAAGATCGCCTTTTCGAGGACGTGGGCACCACGCCACCTGATCCACCGCATGCCACCTCGGTGACACGCCGGAGAAGGCGCGCGATCGCCCGGGACGCCGGCTACCAGGTCTTTCCGGCGGGCCACGCAGGCCACGCCTACCGGGACTGGGCCGGTTCCTCCCATGCGCCCCCACCTCGGACCGGTTTGTGGGATCCTGACGAAGCGCGCTTGAGAGGAATCCATGGGCGACGAGCAGGACTCGGTGGATCTGGCCGATCTGTTCGGCCTCGATGGGTCGCGCATGCACATCGGCCGCCCGCTCGGCGCCGCCGGTCAGGGCCGGCTCTACCAGCGCTACGGCGTCCCCGGCACGGCCGTCAAGCTGTTCAACCCGGCCCACCTGTTCCGCTCGGCCACCGAACTGCGGGCCAAGCTGACTTGGATGATCGCCCATCCGCCCGCCGCTGGGGCGCCTGCTGCCGGGCCCCGGGCGGCCGAGCCCCCGGCCGGAGATCCGCCCGCCGTCAAGCGCCCGGCCGCCGAGCCTCTCGCCGCCGAGCTCGGGGCAGCCGATCCCGGGGCAGCCGAACACCCGGCCGGCGGGTTCGACGCGTTCGCCTGGCCGAGCGAGCTCGTCGTCGACGGGAGCGGCGGTCTCGCGGGCTACACCGTGGCAACCCCCGCCGACGGTGTCCCGCTGCTCACGCTCGTCCACCCGGACGCGTCGCCCCGCCCCGGCTGGTTCGACGACTGGGGGGTGCGCCTCGAGGCGGCCACGCGCCTGGCCGCGGCGACAGCCGTGCTGCACGAGCACGGATATGTCGTCGGCGACTTCCACGACGGTGCCGTCCAGGTGACCCCCACCGGCCGGGTCATCTTCGTCGACTGCGACGCGGCGCAGGTGACCGTGGACGCGGGGGTGCACCTGTCCCCGGTCGGCCGGCCCGACTTCACGCCCGCGGAGCTGCTCGCGGAGCGCGGCCGGCCGCTGAGGCCCGCCGCCGACGACTACGCGCTCGCCGTCCACCTGTTCGCGCTGCTCATGGGCGGGCACCGGCCCTACACGGGCCGCTGGCGCGGCGGCGGCGTGCCGCCGGGGCAGGTGGAGCTTGCCCGTCGGGGCCTGTACGCCCTCGGCGGGCACCGCGACCTTGGCCCGCCGCTGGACCTGCCGCCGGCGGACATCCTCCCGCCCGGGCCCCGGGCGATGTTCGGCCAGGCGTTCGGCCCCGGCGCGGGCAGCCAGAATCCCAGGCCCACCGCGACGCAGTGGCACGACGCGCTCGTCGCTCTCGCCGCGGGCCTGCGCGGCTGCCCGCGCGTCCCCACGCACCACTTCCGGGCAGGCCTGCCGTACTGCCCCTGGTGTGTCCTGGATGAGCAGACCGGCCAGCGCGCGCCCCGCGCCACACCCGTCACACCGCCTTCCGCGCTGCCCACCGCGTCGTGGATGGCGCTGGCGCCGGGCACGTCTGTGGTGGCGGCGCCCCCTGCCCGGCCGGGCGTACCGGCGGCGGCTGGCACCGCTGTGTCGGCCGCCGGCTCCGCCTCGGCCGGCGCCGCCGCTTCGGCGGCCGGCACCGCTGCCGCCACGGGCCCGCCCAGAACCTCGCGGGCGCCGGGCGCGCCGGTGCCGCCCGGGCCGGCCCCGGTGGACCCGCCGGCACGGGAGATACCGAAAGCCCGTCGGCGCGCGCGCTCGGGTTCGGGTTCGGGCTCACGTTCGCGGACGGCGCCGTGGCGGTGGGCGATACGGGCGGGCGCGGCCCTGCTGTGTCTGCTCGGCGCGGCGCTGGTGGCGTTCGCCGCGCTGGGTACCGTCAGCGAGCTGCCCGAGAGCGACCTCGGCCCCGGGCAGGACGGCGGGTCCGCGGCGGCGACCCACGGCGTCCCACTGCTGTCCACGAACAGCCCGTCGGCGTCGGCTCGGGTGGCGCGCTGGCCCTGGGTCGGGAAGTGGCATGGCGTCGGCGACCAGCCCCGCGCCGGCTTCGGCCTGCAGATCGTCGACGACGGGGTAGTCGACGGCCAGGAGCGGTTCACCGCCATGGAGGTGTCGGGAACCTGCCCCGTCCGCTACCGGGGGACGCCGGCGACCTGGCTCGACGACTCGGGCCCGGCCTATCCCCACGACGTCTACGGTCTGCTGCTCGACGCCCAGCTGCCGGCGGGCGCCGACCCCTCGGGGTGCGCGCTGCTGCCCGACCGGTCGTTCTACGGGGGCAGCGGCGCGGAGCCGACCAGCCTGGGGGCGATCCGGATCGAGATGGTCGGCTCGGTCAGCGACGACCTCGCGCGCGCCCGGGTCATGATCCGCCCGGGGGACGCCGTGACCGTGACGCTGCGGCGGGAGTGACCCGGCCGGCCTCGCCGCCGCCCTGGTTCGCCGCCTTGTCCAGCAGGTAGCGGCGTTCCGGCTCGCTGGCGGTGCGGCGCGCGGCGGCGCGGAACGCGGCCCCGGCGGCGGCAGGGTCGCCGGCCATCTCGTGCAGGTGCGCGCGCACGGCGAGCAGGCGGTGATGCGTCGACATCCGCCGGTCCGCCTCGGCGAGCGCGTCGACGGCCGCCAGCGCAGTCGACGGACCGGCGACCTGGGCGAGCGCCACCGCCCGGGCCAGCGCCACCATCGGGTTCGGCGCGATCCGTTCCAGCACGTCGTAGAGCCCGAGGATCTGCGGCCAGTCGGTGCTGTCGGTGTCCGGCCCCTCGGCGTGCACCGCCGCGATCGCCGCCTGCAGCTGGTAGGCCCCGACAGGCCCCGCCGGCAGCGCCTGCTCGAGCAGCTCGACGCCTTCGGCGATCAGCGCCCGGTCCCAGCGGGAACGGTCCTGGCTGGCGAGCGGGACCATCCGGCCGTCGGCGTCGGCGCGGGCCGGCCGGCGGGCGTCGGTGAGCAGCATCAGTGCGAGCAGCCCCAGCACCTCCGCGTGCTCCGCCGCGCCGTCGGGCAGCAGCCGGGCGAGCCAGCGGGTCAGCCGGACCGCCTCGTCCGACAGGCCGGGCCTGGTCAGGTCGGTTCCCTCGGAGGCCGTGTAGCCCTCGTTGAAGATCAGGTAGAGCACGTGCATCACGGCGCGCAGCCGGTCGCCGAACTCGGTGCCCGCCGCCGGCATCCGGAACTCGGCGCCGGCGGCGCGCACGCCCTGCTTGGCACGGCTGATCCGCTGCGCCATCGTCGCCTCCGGGACGAGGAACGCCGTGGCGATCTGTGCCGTCGTCAGGCCGCCTACGGCGCGCAGCGTCAGCGCGACCTGGCTGGGCGGGGACAGCGCCGGGTGGCAGCACAGGAACAGCAGCCGCAGCGAGTCGTCCTGGTCGGCCGGGCGCTCGGCGTCGGCGGCCCCGGCGACCAGCTCGCTCGCCGGGGTCGCGACGGCGAGCCCCTCCTCGCGGCGCCGCCTGGCCGCCTCGGCCCTGATCGTGTCGATCATCCGCCGGGCGGCCACGGCGGCGAGCCAGCCGCGCGGGTTGTCCGGGACCCCGTCGCGCGGCCAGCCGGTCGCCGCCGCCAGCAGCGCCTCCTGGACGGCGTCCTCGCACAGGTCGAACTGCCCCGGGTAGCGGCGCAGCAGCCCGCCGAGCACCGCGGGCGCGAGCCCGCGCAGCAGGTCACCCACCGCGCGGTCTCTCACCGCGCGGTCTCTCACCGCCCGGTCACCCGCCGCGCCGTCAGCCGCCGCGCCGCCGTCCCGGCTGGCCGCCGGTCCCGTCCCGTCCGCCACCGCGCCGCCGCCCGGTGCCGTCAGCGCTGGGGCGCCGGCGACTCGTGGGGGAGCGGGACCAGCTCCACCGCCTCATGCGACGCCCACGGCAGGTCCGCGGCGATCTCGACCGCCCGGGCCTCGTCGGCGACATCGAGGATGTAGAAGCTGCCCATGAACTCCTTCGTCTCCAGGTACGGGCCGTCGGTCACGGCCGGCACCCCGTCGCGCACCCGGATGACCTTCGCCTCGGCCTCCGTGCCCGAGCCGTAGGCACCGACCAGCTCGCCGGAGTCGAAGTACTTCTTGTTGAACGCCTCCTGCGCCGCGATCGCCGCCGGCCACTCCTCCGCCGGGATCGACTCCCACGTCTCCTTGGACCCGTAGATCGTCACCAGGTACTTCATCGTCGGCTCCTCTGCTGACCTCTGGGCCGTCGGGGCGGGTGGCAGAACCATCCTCGCGCCTCCGAGCCCTTGACCCCGGCGCCGCCTTCCGGCGCCGGCACCCTCCGGTCGGAGCCGCCCGCTCATTCTCTACTTCCCCACAGCTCGTGTGGTGCACGTCACATATCCGATCTCGTCGATCGACGACTTCGGCCGCACACCTGGCCCTCGGCCGATGACGCGGCGCGGCCGGCGCCGCGATGATGGAGGCATGAGCACCGGGCCAGGCCAACCTGTCGAGCTCGCGGCGGCGCTCGCGAGCTTCGACCAGCTCTGGAGCCCGCGAGGAGGTTGAGACCCTCGCCGAAGTGCTCGGGCGCACCATCGATTTCGTCGACGTCACTCCCGAGCAGTTCGCCCAGCAAAGCATTGAGCGTGCTACTCCAGGGGCTGCTCGGGGCACGTCAGGCCGCGCGGTCGACGAGGTTCCAGCTCGTGGCCAGGGCCGCTCGCCGGAGCGATGGGGATAGGGCGTCTTACCGGGGCGGGCTGCCGAGGGTCGGCCGACCGGGCGGGTTGCGCCTCGGCGAGTGCGGCGCCCGGAGATCGCCGCACTTCCGGCGTGTCGGGCCTCGGTTCGGCGGCTGACGCGCCGCTCGGCCCCGGAGGCGATCCGGAGCGCGCCGCGGCGTGCGGTCCATCCTGCGGCTCAGATTGCGGTTGCTGCGGCGGTTGCGGCGCGGATCGTGGTCCCGGTTGCGGCTGGGATCGCGCTCCGGACGGTGCGTCGGGAACCGGTTCGATTCCCGGCTCCGGGCGCGGCGGACCGTCCACGGTGATGGCGGCGTCGTAGGCCTCGCGGAGCCTGGCGATCTCCGATCTCGGGTCGTGGAACCAGTTGGTGGACCAGAGCCGGTGGAAGTGCCAGCCGAGGCGTTCCAGGTGTTCCTGCCGCAGCCGATCGCGGTCGCGGACGCTGCGCGAGTCGCGGTAGGCGGCACCGTCGGATTCGATGGCGAGAACCATGCGGTCGGGGTCGTCGGGGTGCGTGACGGCGAAGTCGACGCGGTAGCCACCGACGCCGTACTGCGGGACGACGGAGATCCCGTGCGACGCGAGCTGCCGCCGGACGTCCGCCTCGAACGCGTCCAGTTCACGGTCGCCCGACGAGCCTGTCGGGGTTCCGCCCGAGCCGGCGTACTCCAGGTAGTCGGCGAGCAGCCGGGCGCCCGCCTTCGTGACCCGGTCGGGGTCCACGTCATGGCTGGAGAACGAGCTCACCAGGGTGAGCCGGTGCTTGGCGCGGGTCGCGGCGACGTTGAGCCGCCGTTCGCCGCCGTCCCGCAGCAGCGGTCCCCACTGGTAGCGCATCCGGCCGTCGGGGTGCTTGCCGTAGCCGATCGACAGGATGATGGCGTCGCGCTCGTCGCCCTGCACCCGCTCGAGATTCTTCACGAAAAACGGTTCGGGCCGGTCCTCAGCGAAGAATCCCTCGACGTCCGGGCGCTGGCGCAGCACCTCCCGCAGCGCCGCATCGATGCGCTCGGCGTGCTTGCGCCCGAGCGCGATGACGCCCAGCGATTCGTGAGGGAGGGTCGCGGCGTGTTCGAGGATGAGCTCGACGACCTTGTCCACCTCAGCGGTGACCGAGACCTCCTGGCCTGGCGTCGGGTCCTGCGCGACGACGACGTGCCGCAGACAGTCGTCGCGGAAGACGCCGGGGAAGGTGGTCAGCGCCCCGCCGTAGATGCGGGTGTTGGAGAACGCGACCAGCCGCTCGTCGCGGCTGCGGTAATGCCAGCTCAGCGGGCAGGTCGGCAGCAGTGGCCGAAGCGCGTCCAGCACCGATTCGAAGCCCACCCCGAAAGACACCTCCGCCATCCCGGCCGCTCGAATTCCCGCGTCCGTCTCGCCCCAGCGCACCCCCGCGTCCGCATCGTCGGGCGGGGCTCCCTCGTCCTCGAGGTCGGTTTCCTCATCCCCGTCGTCGACCTGGCGGAAGAAGTTCGTCGGGGGCAGTTGACGGTCGTCGCCCGCCACGACGATCTGATGGGCGCGCACGATCGAAGGGATGGCATCGGCAGGCACGATCTGGCTGGCCTCGTCGAAGATGACCACGTCGAACAGCCGTGCCGGCGGCAGCACCTGGCTGACCATCAGCGGCGACATCGCCCAGCACGGCTTCAGCGAGAACAGCACGTCGCTGGTCTGATCCAGAAGCCGGCGCAGCGGCAGGTGCCCGCGCCGTAGCGCCGCCTGCTTGCGGATCACTCGCGCCTGCAGCGGGTGCCGATCCTGGGCGCTGCGCAGACTCTCGGCCCAGGCGCCGCGCACCCGTCGCCGGTTGGCCGCCAGGTGCTCGATGTCGCGCGCCTGGAACTCGTCGGCGATCTCGTCCAGCGACCGTCCGCGGTCCGCCAGATACCGCGGATCACGTACCCGCACATGGTCGAGAATGGACGAGTACCACGCATGGTCGAATGCGGCCGCCGCCAACTCGGGCGTGGTTTCCCGTCGCGCCAGTTCGTCCAGCAGCGGCACGAGACCGAGGTCGTGGAACCGCGCCCCGAGCTCGTACAGCCGCGGGAGCTTCCACGCCGTCTCCAGGTCCGCGGCGAGCGCCGCGACCCGCGCCTCCAGGCCGACCTCCGGGTCCTCCAGCCGCGGCACGGCCACTGTCAGGGCCGCGAGCTGTGCCTCGCACTCCTCGTACGACTCGACCAGGTCCGCGAACCGCGACGGCAGCAGCGGTAGGGAGCCCGCGGCCGCGAGCGTGTCCCACGCCGCCCGCTGGGCGGCGGCGTCCCGCAGCGCCTGATGCAGTTCCTCCCGGGACGGCCCTCCCTGACCCTGACGGCCCGGGCGGTCGCCGCCGCGCCCGGTCACCTCGGGGGACCCGGCCGCATCTTCCCGGCCGCGCCACAGGGATTCGGCCTCGCGGCGCAGGCCGCGGCGTTCGCGCCGACCCAGGCCTGGCGCGTCCCCGGTGGCGCGGGCCAGCAGGGCCGGCTGGACGTACGCGTCTGGGCCGAGGATGCGCAGGGTTCGCGCGATGGCATGGAAGAGCCGGATGCGGGCCGCGCGCTCGGCGTACGTCGCGGGCTGGCGCAGGCCTGCCTCCGCGCAGGCCGCGGCCGTCCGGTCGGCGAACCGCGGCAGCGTGTACGCGCTGAGCCGGGCCGCAAGGTCGCCGGCCATCCGCGCGTCTTCCGGCCGATGCAGGGCCGCGCCGTACCACGGCGTCGTGGCGGGGCGCAGCGTGAAGCCGCCCAGGTGGGTGAACTCGCGCAGGTCGTCGCGAATCCGGTCGGCATCGTCGCGGCCGATCTGGTGCGGCGCGGCGAGCCGTACCGTGGTCCGGGCGGCGGGCGGGACGCCCAGCAGCGCCGCCTGCATCGCGAAGGGGGTCAAGCCCCAGGGTTCGTGCGGCCGGTGCAGCGCGGCGACGTGCTCGGTGAGACGACGCTGCCGGTCCGCGAGACGCCGGTGCAGGTCCCGGACATCGGCGTCGCCGGCCTGCCGGGCCAGCTCGAGGGTCGCGCCAAGATCGCGGGCGATGCGGACCCGGTCGCGGGTGCCGTCGTGGATGTCGAGGATCATGTCACCGAGGTCGACGCCTTTGAGGCGGGACAGCACCGCGTCCACGGCGGCACGTTTCTCGGCGACGAAGAGGACCTTGCGGCCGCGGGCGACGAGGGCGGCGATCAGGTTGGCGATGGTCTGGCTCTTGCCGGTGCCGGGCGGGCCGTGGATGAGCAGGCTGCGACCGGACAACACGGCATCGATCGCGCTGCGTTGGGAGGAGTCGGCGTCCAGGACGGAGAAGTCCTCTTCCGGAGCGTCGCTGAGCGCACCTTCCGCGCCGGACTCCGCGGCGAGCAGCGCCTGCGCGTCCGGATCACCGGCGATGGCGGCCACGATGTCGCTGTCATTCAGCAGGTCGCCTGCCGCTTGCAGATCGCGCACCATCGGAAGCTTGGCGTAGGTGAAGGTGCCGATAACCCGGCGGTCGCGAATCTCAAAACCGGGCACCTCGGCGGCCTCGGCGATCCGGGTCAGCTCCTCGCGCAGGGTGGCGGGAATCCCGTCGAGTTTGGCATCGAGCTTGCCGGCGAGCTTCTCCGTGATCTTGTCGGTGGCGGCGCCGTAGACGGTGGCGAGCTTGTGGAGGAGGACCGGGTTGAGTTCCCAGTCGCCGTCCAGGCTCAGCTCGAAGTCATCGTGGCGGGCGCGCGTGGGCGTGATGGTGAGTCCACGCAGCAGCACGGGCGCCGCGGGCTCCAGAAACAGCTCATCCCACCGGGCCAGGCCGGCCGCCAGATAGCCTGCCCGGATGCCACGCTCCTCCAGCAGTTCGCGGGCCTTTCGGTGAATGGTCTGGACGCGACGGATGGCGTCGGCGCGTGCGTCGACGTCGGCGAAGAGCCGGGTGACGCGGACGGAACCCGAGCGCAGCAGCCTCTCGAGGGCCTTGGGATCGGCTCCCGCCAGGTCGAGGGTGCCCGCCCGGCGATCCTTGTAGTAGAGCAGCGTGTTGCGGCCACCAAGGTCGGTCAGCGCGGCGACCCAGCGCCGCTGCGCGATGCCGACGAGCCGGGACCTGCGATCAAAGGTGGGTTCGGCGGGCGCCGCTGGTTCGCGGGTCGCGTCGACGGACTCGGACATCCGCTGGCCTCCCAGGGGGCGAGGTACATCCCTCTCCTGCCCGCCTCCGAGTGGACATATCCTAAGACGCGAAACAAGATGTGCGTATACCGTGCCAGAACTCGGTTTCGGGCCGTTGACCTGCGGTTTCCTCGCCAGGTGCGGTGGCGCATGATCGTGGTTCATGGTGGTGCGGCTGGGTGACCCAGGCGGCGGTGGGGTGCGCGGTGGCGCCGAGGATCCGGATGCGTCGGGTGGAGTTGCTCGATCACCGCGAGGATGTAGAGACGTGTCCCAACAGGGTCACCGTCTCGAGGAAATCAGCGGCGAGCAGGCCGTGGGCCTGGGAACGTAGGAAGTCGGCCCAGGTGGTCACGGCCCGGTCGGGGGCGGGGTCGATACCTGCCTCGTGCAGGATCTCCCAGACCGTGGACGGGGCGACCTTCACCCCGAGTACCAGCAGTTCTCCGTGTATCCGCCGGTAGCCCCAGCCGCTGTTCTCCCGGGCCAGCCGTAGCACCAGGGCGCGGATCGAGCGCACGGTGCGGGGCCGGCCGCGCCGCCTGGGGCGCGAGGCAGCGGCGTGGTGGCGGGCGATCAGGCTGCGGTGCCAGCGCAGGACGGTCTCCGGGCGCACCGGAGTCTCAGGCGGTCCAGTGTCGGCCGCGGCAACGTGTACAGGAGCGCCGCCAGCAGGGCGCGGTCGGCCGGCTGGAACTGGATCCGTTGGCCGTCGAGCTGACGGTGGAGCACGGCGATCGGGTGGCGCAGCGTGAGAATCTCGACATCCTTGTCACGATCACTGCAGGGCAGCAGGCGTAGCAGCGCGAACGTGCTCGTGACACCGAGGTAAGTCAGCCGAAGCAACACGAAGCGGCATCCTCGCGCAATCGCAGGCCCCGACGGACCAGGGTGGGTGCTGGAAGGGCCCACGGCCGACGGCCACCGCTTCGACTGCCCTGACCAGGGCGGATTACATTTTCGGCAAGCACACGGTCACCCTGGGCGGACGTTGTGTCAGGTGACAGATCTGGACGAGATCGTGCGGCACGAGCTGTCGTGGTGCGCCGGCTGTAGTCGGGGACTCGACCCCGCCACGATGGTCGGGACGACGCGGCGCCAGGTCTTCGACATTCCCAGCTCACCATCGGAAAACCCTAGATGCCCCAGAAGACCACCTGACCAGTCGCAATTCACCCCAGCGGGTACGCCCTCAGGTGACGACCATCATTTCGAGTTTCAGAATCCCCGGCCAGCCAATCATTCCATGTTAGCCTCAGACGCCGCGCGACGAGATCGCCACGATCGAGAAAACCGCAATCATCGACCATCCTGACATCTGGAACAGGGGTCACACCCGGTCGCGGGCAATACAAGCCATCCCCTTACCATCAGGAAGGTGAAGGACTCATCACATGAATAACGATGTGGACACCATCGCGGTCCGTGCCAGCCGGCGTGGGCGATGGCTGCCCGTCAGTGAAGCGGCACTCGCGGCCTTTCGAACCAACCTGGCGGAGCAGGCCAAAAAGCGGGGGCCCGGCATACGGCTCTCGCCCCCCGTGCAGGACCTCGCGTCTCTCGTGAATTCCGATCCTGTTCTGCGCATGTACTTCACCCAGGCCATCGAGCAAGCGCTGGAGGCCGGATACCAGCTCGGCTACACCAACGCCGACGAACTGATGGTCATGATTGACGCGCTCATGACCTACGCTCCGCCGTTCGACAAAACGGAGCTGGTGGGCTGTCCCCTCAACGCGCTGCTCGACTGGCCCATGTGCATGCCGGCCGGGTTTGCGCTGTTCCGCTCACCGGAGCTCAACGCGAAGTTCAAGGCTGTGCTGCGGTACTGGTGCGACTTTCTGAGCGGACCCGACTCGCGGAATTTCCTCACCACCGAACCGCCCACGGGATGGTTCTGCCCCGAGGCCATCAGCTATATCAGTATGTCAGAATTCGTGTACGACGACACCAGGCGGTACTGGGGTTTTGCGTCGTGGAACGACTTCTTCACTCGGGAGTTCAAACCCGATGCCCGGCCAGTGGACGCGCCGACCGACAACACGGTAATCGTAAGCGCCTGCGAGGCCACGCCCTACAATATTCAGAACAACACGCAGCTGACGGACCGCTTCTGGATCAAGGCGCAACCGTACTCCCTACGGGACATCTTCACGAACGCACACCAGACGCTGGCCGAACAATTCGTCGGCGGCGACGTTTATCAGGCATTCCTCAGCGCCTACAACTATCACCGCTGGCACGCACCTGTAAGCGGCACCATCGTCACCACCTATCTGGTGGACGGCACTTATTACTCCGACCTCGAGGCGGAGGGCCTGGACCCGAGCGGCCCCAACGACTCCCAGGGCTACATCACCGAGGTGGCCACCCGGGCGGTGATCGTGATCGCCTGCGACGACCAGCGCGTGGGCAGCGTGGCCTGCGTCTTCGTAGGTATGGCCGAGATCTCGTCCTGCGTTCTCGAAGTCCGGGAGGGACAGCACGTGAACAAGGGCGACGAGATCGGCTACTTCCAGTACGGCGGCTCCACGCACTGCCTGATCTTCGAGCCGGGCGTCATTCGGAGCTTTGTACCCAAGCCACCGTTCGACATCCACACGCCGCCAATCAAGATCAATAGGCAGATCGCTACGGCTGGCCGCTGAGAACGGACCCTGACCGGGCGGAGCGGCAGCGGGGCACCGGCTCCGCTGCCGCGATCGGAACGGCCACGGAGTTCAGCGTGTCGGTATCACCATCCGCCGCGGCCGTCCGACACTTGACCGCACCCCGCGATCAGCCAGCGGCACCGACATCCACGTGAAGATCGTCCCTACCGTGCCAGGCCGAACACGGCGGCCAGCTCATCCAAGGCGCCGGGCGCTGGCTGGTAGTAGGCCCAGACACCGCGTCTGCCCCGGCTGATCAGGCCGGCGTCGAAAGGGACTTTCAGGTGGTGGCTGACGGTCGGCCGGGTCAGCCCGCCCTTTTGACATGGATCACGGCCTGCGGCGCCTGCTCCGCTTCCTACCGGCAGCAGCCGACGCTTACCCGTCGAGGAGCCTTCCCGCTCGTCACCGCGATCCCGCGCAGCGAGGCGACGAAGGTCAACCGCGGCGCGCTTGTCGCGGCCCGAGGTGGCTGACCGCTCGTCGCGGCGGCTTGAGGAACGTTATGGTCCGGCTGTGGACTACGCCGCTGGCCTGCTGGCGCAGAACCGGCTCCTCACCGATCTGCTCGGCGAGGCCGACCTGTCAAAGCCTGTTCCGACCTGCCCGGGCTGGGATCTGACCCAGCTCATGCGCCACGTCGGGCGCTTTGACCGGTGGGCGGCCGCGATGGTCCGGACCCGGGCCATCGAGGTTCTCGACCCGCGCACGGTCGAGGACGGCAAGCCGCCGGCGGACCGTGGCCCCGCGCTCGCCTGGCTTCAGGAGAGCCCGCGGCTGCTGCTGGAGGCCGTCGCCGTCGATCCGGACGTGCCGGTATGGACGTTCACCGGCCCGCGGCCGGCGCGCTGGTGGGTCCGGCGGCGGATGCACGAGGCGATGATCCACCGCGTGGACGCCGCGCTCGCGCTGGGCGTCGGGCACCCGCTTGAGGCCGCGTTCGCCGCCGACGGGATCTCGGAGTGGCTCGGCCTGCTCGCCGCGCGGCCCGGCGCCGCGATTCTTCCGGACGGGGCCACTGTCCACCTGCACGCCACCGACGAGGGTCTCGGCATCGAAGGGGAGTGGGCGATCCGCGGCGGCGCGGACGGGATCGGTTGGGAGCATGCTCATGAGAAGGGCGACGTGGCGGTGCGTGGCGCAGCCGCCGACCTGCTGCTCGCGCTGCTGCGTCGGATCCCTGGCGGTGACGGCCGGGTGGAGGTCCTCGGCGAGCAGGAGCGCTGGACAAGCTGGCTCGCGAACACCAACTTCTGATCTTTCGGCAGCACGCTGTGGTGGCCGCGGGGCTCAGCCAGTAGCGCGGCCACCGCGCGTTGCTACCCGGCTCGGGCGTCGTACTGGAGAACGATCGACGGGCGGCTTCGTCGTCGCCGTCGTGTCGCGGCTGGGCCATCAGCCGCTTCGCTGAATGGCCACGCTGGCGACGTCCAACCCGTCCTCGATCGTCTAGATCAACGCCGGTAAGCGGCTACGTTCAGTAGCTGGCGAGGGCCATGAATCGACGCGAGACCACGCGACGCCTGTTCATCTATCCCGGCCACACAGCCCACAGCGCTGCTCAGATAGGCGCGAACTCCCAGGACTGACTGCTCATCTTGAAGCGATCCCTAGTGCGCCACGAAGCACCGTGTCATCGAGTGGAGGTGAAAGGACTCCACCGTCGGGCCGTCGCAGCGGCCTGACGAAGCTGGGGGCAGCCTGACCCGGGGAACGCCGGGGAGGGTGTTAAGCAGCCCCGACAGCGGCGGGAAGTGCCGGCACTACCAGACGGCACGGGTTCGTCTAGCGAGGTCAGAAGGTGAACCGGTGGCTGAAGCTCCGTAGTGGATTCTGCCGGCTCAAATCTGGTGGATATGGGCCGGGATGCAGCGCGTGACCCTCGCCGCGAGGCGCGGGGTCAGCTCCGAAGCCGGCTTAGGGAACCGGTGGGGAGGTCACGGTGAAGGTCTGCGGCGTAGGCGTGGCGATGCTGTCGGAGTGGAGCTGGGCGCCTCCCTGGCCGATCGATGGCGCAGTGAACGTGGGAACCGCCCGTGGTCGCCACAGGGCACGAGCGGAGTGGTCGAGTCCGCCCCCGCCCACGTCGACGCCACCACGGGGCATCTCCTCACCTGATGGCGGCGCGCGTGCGGCGTCGCCCTGTCCAAAAGCCGACGCCGCGTTTTCGCGGCGCTCCCACGGCTCTCCGGGTTCCTTGTACGGGTACGATCGCGCCATTCGCGAGCAGGTTCGTCACGCTGCCGGCTCAGCCGCGGCCGACGCCCCGTCGCGAGCTTCGGACGGTCAATGCGTGCGCACGTGCCGGGGGGAAGATGCCTGACGACGAGCTGACGGAGCTCCGCCGACTCCGCAAGGAGGATGTCGGCGAGCTCTCCGACGTCTTCTACCAGGAGATCTCGGCCGACCAGCTCCTCATGGAGGCCGGTTTCTCCAGGGGTGAGCTGCCTCCTTCGAGTAGCTCCAAGCAGCGTTGGACGCTCGTCAACCAGTCCCTGGGTAATGGTGATCCGCCTGGGGGCCGGCGGAGGATTCTCGACGCGGCCCTGAGCCGGTACCCGGCGAACCATGTGTTCAAGGCGGGGCTCGACGAGGCGGTGCGCGCCGAGGTGCGGGAGGCTGAGCTGGGCGGGACGCCCGCGGAGGGTCAGACGGTCGGTAGCGCGTTCGGGCCCGGGGCAGGGCCTGGACCTGGGGCTGGTGGGTCCGCGTTCGCGGGGGGCTCGCGCCAGGAGCGGGGCTTCGAGCCGGGCTCGTCGGGTGGCGGCTCGGACGCGTTCTCGGGGCTGCTAGTGCCGACGACGGTGGTCGTCGTCGACATCGTCGACTACAGCTCGCGGTCCGCGCGGGTGCACATGGCCCTGCGGGACGGGCTTCAGGAGATGGTGTCGAAGGCGTTCTCCGATGCTCAGGTGCCGGCGGATGTCCTGCGCTGGCAGGACTCCGGGGACGGCTTCGTCATCACCGTCGACGCGTCGTTCCCCACGGCGGTGATCGTCGCGGAGTTCGTGCACCGGCTGCGGATCGCGCTGAGCGACTACAACCAGGTTCATGACGGCGCGGCGCGGATGCGGCTGCGGCTGGCGATGCACCAGGGCCAGGCTGCGCGTCACCGGACGGGCTGGGTCGGTCCCGCGGTGATCGTCGGGGCGCGGCTGGTGGACTCGGCGCCGATCCGCGACGAGCTGAAGGACAACCCGGCGGCGAACCTCGCGCTGATCGTCTCGTCGGCGTTGTTCGACGACGTGGTGCGGGAGCGGTTCCTGGGGCTTGAGCCGGCGAGCTTCCGTGAGGTCCCGGTGAAGCTGAAGTCGTTCACCGGGACCGCGTGGCTCACGCTGCCGGGCTATGTGTCGGCGCAGCGCCCCGGGCCGTCGACCGCTGATGGCAGGTCAACCACCGCGAGCGGGTCGTCCGGCCCGTCGGCCACGGACGACCTCGGGGCCTCGTCGAACATCGTCGAGTGGGACTTCTTCGTCTCGGTCGCCGAGGAGGACAATGACTGGGGCCGGTGGATCACCTGGTATCTGGAGGAGGAAGAGGGCTACAAGGTCCGCCTGGAGGAATGGGACGTTCAGGCCGGAGGATTCGACCCGAAGGCGCTCAACGACGCGGTGAAGTTCTCGAGGCGCACCATCGTCGTCCTTTCCCGTGCCTACCTCGAATCCCCCAAGGTCGATGCCGCCTGGCAACATGCCTGGGACCTGGACCCCAATGGGCTGGACCGCAGGCTGATTCCCGTCCGAATCCAGAAGTGCGAGCCTGAGGGCCTGATGCGCGGTATCCGGTACATCGACCTGGTCGGCCGGTCGGATGACGAGGCCAAGGAGTACTTCGGCGAGCAGATCCGCCGCTCGGTGCAGGGGAAGTACCGGCCTAGCGTTCCCCCGCCCTTCCCTGCGCCGCGCAGCTGACTGCATGCGCTGGGCCCGCTGCCCGGTGGATTCCTGGACTGCGGCGGACGCGTCCGTCGTCGCCGCTCGCCCGGGTGCGTCGAGGTCGACAGCCGTTCAGGTAGCGGTGGCCGCCGCGGCGGCGCGGCCCGCGGCGCGGCCGGAGAAGAGGCAGCCGCCAAGGAAGGTGCCCTCGAGGGCGCGGTAGCCGTGGACGCCGCCGCCGCCGAAGCCGGCGACCTCGCCCGCGGCGTACAGGCCGGGCAGCGGCTCGCGGCCGTCGGGGCGCATCACCCGGCCGTCGAGGTCGGTCTCCAGGCCGCCGAGGGTCTTGCGGGTCAGCAGGTGCAGCTTGACGCCGATCAGCGGGCCGGCCTTCGGGTCGAGAATCCGGTGGGGCGTGGCCACGCGGATCAGCTTGTCGCCGCGGTAGCGACGGGCTCCGCGCAGGGCGGCGATCTGCAGGTCCTTGGTGTAGGGGTTCGCCATCTCGCGGTCGCGGGCGAGCACCTGGCGTTCGATGTCGTCGAAGCGCAGCAGCGGGCTCGGGGTGAGCGCGTTCATGCCGTCGACGAGTGAACGCAGGTCGTCGCGGACGACGAAGTCGACGCCGTGCTTCTTGAACGCCTCGATCGGGCCGGGGGCGCCCTCACCGAACCGGCGCCGCAGCAGCAGGCGGATGTCCTTCCCGGTGATGTCTGGGTTCTGCTCGGAGCCGGAAAGCGCGAACTCCTTTTCGATGATCTTCTGGGTGAGGATGAACCAGGTGTGGTCGAACCCGGTGCGCTGGATGTGCGCGAGCGTGCCGAGCGTGTCGAAGCCGGGGAAAAGCGGTGGTGGCAGCAGCTTGCCGGTCGCGTCGAACCACAGCGACGATGGGCCGGGAAGGATCCGGATGCCGTGGTTCGGCCAGATCGGGTCCCAGTTCGTGATGCCCTCGGTGTAGTGCCACATCCGGTCGCGGTTGACGATGCTTCCGCCGGCGGCCTCGCTGATGGCGAGCATCCGGCCGTCGACATGCGCCGGCACTCCGGTGATCATGTGCTTCGGCGGCTCACCCAGCCGTTCCGGCCAGTTGGCGCGCACCAGCTCCTGGTTGCCACCGATCCCGCCGGACGTGACGATCACGGCCTGGGCGTGCAGCTCGAACTCACCGGCGCTCGTCCGAGAGGACGCGACGCCCCGGGGGGTGTCGCTCGGTTCCAGGACGGTGCCGCGCACGCCGTCGACCTGTCCGGCCGTGAGCGTCAGCTCGTCGACCTGGTGGCGGAAGCGGAACGTGACGAGTCCCGCGTCGGCCGCGGCCCGCACCCGGCGGGCGAACGGCTCGACCACCCCGGGGCCGGTGCCCCAGGTGAGGTGGAAGCGCGGTACCGAGTTCCCGGGCCCGTCGCCGCCGTAGCCGCCGCGTTCCGCCCAGCCGACGATCGGGAACCAGCGGACACCCATCGCGTGCAACCAGGCGCGCTTCTCGCCGGCGGCCCACTCCACGTAGGCCCGCGCCCACTGCCGGGGCCAGTGATCCTCACGCTCCCGGTCGAAGCCGGCGGTGCCAAGCCAGTCCTGCCAGGCGAGCTCGAACGAGTCGTGCACACCCATGCGACGCTGCTCGGGGGAGTTGACGAAGAACAGCCCGCCCAGCGACCAGAACGCCTGCCCGCCGAAGTTCGCCTCGTTCTCCTGCTCGATGAGGATCACCCGCCGCCCGGCGTCCGCGAGTTCCGTCGTCGCCACCAGCCCGGCAAGCCCCGCCCCGACGACGATGACATCCGCGTCGCCGCCGCCTCGGCCGTCCACCACACCCACCCCTGTCCACACCCGATCGCTGGCTCGCCGCGCCGTGAGCCCGCGACCGGCATCGTTCGCCCTGGCTACCTTCCGTCCCGGCCGATCGGTCCGTCAACCGGGCCATACCCGAGGCCTGACCGGCGAAGTTGACTGTGTCGAGCGAACGCCAGGGCGCGGGGGAGGTGCGTCCGTGGCCGGGGGCGGATCCGGTGGGCCCGCCGGTGGCCGGCGGGACCGGTGGCAGCCGGCAGCTCCTGTGGTGGCTGGGTCCGACGGTGGCGCTTCAGAATCGGTCTGGCTCCCGGCCGACGTGGAAGAACCCTGGACGGTAAACGTCCCCTACCTCGCTGGGCTTTGAAAGGTGTGATGACCGCCGAGGGCTTGAAGCCTGGTATCGCGACCAGTTTCCGCGTCTGGTCGCGGCGCTGCGGCTTCGTCTCCGCCTCCGTGAACGGCCGTAGCGGCCCGGCAGGCGACTCCGGCCCCGCATCACCGGCTGATGATCAACTTTCGATGGCGGCCAGGGCCGATTCGGTGTCCAGGTCGACGTAGGCGGCGGCGTAGCGTTCGGCGAGGATCAGGGAGATTTCCTGGCTCTGGTACCCGTCGGTGCCGAGGGTCGACAGCCAGATCGTCAGCCCGTAGGCGGTGGATGCCCGGTACTGGAGCCAGGCGTCGTCGAAGGAGGGGCGGGTCGCGTCCGGCACGTCCAGCGCAGTGAGGTACTCCTTGAGAAGGTCGGCCTCGGCTCGCCGCCGATCCTCGACGGTGAGCGAACCAACCAGGAAGTAGCCGACGTCCTGCGGCCAGGCGCCGCGGCGCACCACCTGCCAGTCGAGAAAGCCCACGTCATCGCCGGGCAGCACGTAGGTGTTGCCGATGTGGGCGTCCGCATGCAGCAAGGTCACCGGTCCCCGGCTCAGCGTGGCGACGTAGCGGGCCCACACGTCGACGTGGCCGTCGCCGTCGTACGCCGTCACGGCGCCCGGGAGGCGGCCGGCGCCGCGTTCCAGGCCTCTCGGCGTGTAGGTCCGCAGCCCGGCCTGGAAGCCTTCGGTCGGAGCCCAGGTCTGGACCCAGGCGAGGTCCAGCTCGGTGGCCGCGGAGAACCCCCAGTAGCGGCTGTGCAGGCGGGCCAGCCCGCGCAGCCCGTTCGCGACCTGATCCACCGTCATCGGGCGGGTCGAGTCCCGCGGGTCGCCGCCCCGCCTGGTCACGTCCTCCATGACGATGAGGTAGTCCAGCCCGGGACGATCGATGATCACCCTGTAGGAGCGCGGGTGGTCGACGGGGATCGGGACACCGGAGTCGAACAGGTCCGGCTCGTTGAAGAGGTTGCCGTTGCGGGCGTGCACCGCTCGGTGGACGCCCTCGGCCTTCAGAAAGACGCGGTCCGGGCCGGAGCCCGCCGCGTAGGTGAGGTCGAACCGCGCCCGCCGGTTGGTGCCGTCATCCCGCGCCACGAGGATGGCGTCCTCGACCACTGCGCCTGGACAGCTCTCGGCCAGGACCGCCGTGAACCACGCGGGTGTCACCTCCGCCCAGTCGGCGGGTACCAGTAGCGGGGCGAGCCCTTCCGATGCGCTGCGCTCTCCAGAAGGCATGAGCCCGGAGTATGCGTTTACTTATCTTGACGGGTCAACCGTAGCTGGTATCGCGCGGCAAAGGGTCTGTCCACCTCGATCTTCATGATCGCTGCGGACGTGTCGTCGTAGTCGCTTTGCGGCCGGATCGGCGACCGTGGCGACACGGTGGTGGCCATCCATCGGTCGCGCGTTGGCGGGCGAGCGTAGTCGGGCCTGCTTCGCCGGGGCGGTGCTACGGTGCGGCCGGCTTCTGCCAGATCGAGACGTGCTGGCGGCTTTCGCTGGTGAACGGGTCGCCGGACCAGGTGGCCCAGCGGTCGCGCAGGCTGAGGCCGGCCAGCATGGCCATCAGGTCGAGTTCCGCCGGCCAGACGTAGCGGAAGGGGATCGAGCGGAACGTGCCGTGGCCGTCGACGATCTCGACGTAGTTGGAGCTCATCCGCTGGGTGGCGACGTCGAACACGTCGTAGGACCAGCCATGCGCGCCGACCTCCCAGGGCAGGACGTTCTGCCCAGGCGGCAGGCTGCGCAGCGCCGGCACATTGACCTCGACGACGAAGCAGCCGCCCGGCTCGAGGTGCGCGGCGGCATTGCGGAAGACCGCGATCTGACCCTCCTGCGTGGTCACGTTTTTGATCGTGTTGAAGACCACGTAAGCGACGGCGAAGGAGCCGTTGACGGTTGTCGTGGCGAAATCGCCGATCGTCACGTCAACCGTGTCTCCGGCCGGTTTCGCTCGCAGCTGGGCGACCATCGCCCGGGAAAGGTCGATGCCGTGGACCAGTACGCCTCGGCGGGCCAGGGGCAGTGCAATTCGTCCGGTGCCGACGCCGAACTCCAGCGCGTGTCCATCGCCGGCAAGCTCGGCCAGGACATCGACAGCCGGGTCGACGGCCTCCGGCGTGAATCGAGACGCCTCCGCGGCGTCGTACCGGGCCGCGACCGCCTCCGGAAAGTAGCCATCCTCATCAAGCATCCGGGAACCGTATCGGCGGGATTCTGGCCGCGCTAACGAATTTCGGCCACGTCGTGGGCCCGGTCCTTTTGCCAGCCTGAAGGTGGACCGTCAGGCCGAGGCGGCAAGCCAGCAGCGGTAGTCCGAGCCGGCAGCGGTAGTCATGGAAACGGCGCGCGGTCAGGGCGCGGCGGTGAGCTGGGTGACGAGCGCCTGGGCGTCCCGGGCGACACCGGTCATGCCGCGCCTGGCCGCTCGTTCGGCCACGTCGCGAAGTTCCGCGTCGTCGACGGGCTCGCCGGTCCGCGCGGCGAGCTGGGCGGCGAACAGCCGGCAGCGCAGCAGCGCACCGGCGCCCTGCGTTCGGATGGCCAGCTCCGTGGCGGAGCCCAGGTGGGCCCGTGCCGCCGGCAGGTCGTCGGCCAGGGCGGCGAGCCGGGCGAGGCCGAGCGCGACGGGGCCCACCATGCCGCACTGCCCAATGTTGGCGACGCAGTGCGCGACCGGAGCCAACCGGGCCGTCAGCGTCTCGACGTGTTCCCGTAGCCCGCGGTCGGCGACCGCGTGCGCGAGCACGGCCAGCCGGCCGTGGGTGGCCCAGGTGACCGGCTCGAACCGGGCGATCTCCGCGGCGATCAGCTCGTCGGTGCCGGGTCCGCCCCGGGCGATCGCGGTCAGCGTCGCCGTCCACGGCGCGGACATGCTGATCGGCGGCGTCTCCGCCGGCTCGCCCAGCTGGCCCTGCTCGAAGCGGAGGCTCAGCATGGCCACCTGGTACACGCCGCTCTGGTACAGCTCGGTCTCGCGGTGCAGCTCGAAGGCGTGCCGGTAGGTCGCCTCCGCGGCGGTCAGGTCGTCGTCGCGCCACAGGGCGAGTGAGCCCTGCGCCCACCGGAACTGCACCCGGCTCGCCGGCAGCCGCAGCAGGTCGCTGCCGAGGGCGCCGAGCCGGACGTGGTCGGCCGCCGTCGGGTCGCCCAGCGCCGTCTTCGCCAGGTACCGCAGGCCGTGCGTGATCACCTCGTCGATCTGGGCGCTGGCGTGCGGCACGGCGGCGAGCCGGGCGAGCAGGCCGAGGGACTCGGTGGCCCGCTCGGCGATCCCGGAGAACGCCAGCGCCCGGCCGAGCAGGGCGTCGGCCAGCGCCTCGTCGTCCCCGGTCCGCTCGGCGAGGTCGATCGCCCGCCGGCTGAGCAGGTCGGGCACCGAGCCGTCCGGGTCGTAGCAGCTGCCGACGGCGAGCGCGGCCAGCACCCGGACGCGCGCGACCGGGTCGGCGGTGACCAGCGTCTCCAGGCCGGCGAGGCGGGCCAGCAACGGCGCCGGGTCGTCGCCGTAGACAGCCCACGGCCACGAACCGCTGGTGCGCAGCAGCGCGGCGGCGAGCCTGCCCGCCGAGTCGAGCCGGCCGCGGCGCACCGCGTCGAGCAGGCCCGCATCGACCACGTCGAGCAGGGTCTGCCCGCGGCCGGCCCTCGCGAGCGCCGTCACCCTGGCGACGACAACCTCGTCCCTGTCGACACCGGGATCGCCGGTGGTCTGGTCGAGCGCGTCGAGCGCCTGCCCCCACCAGTGCGCCGCCGCCTCGGAGTACCACCGGCGCTCCGCGTCGAGCGCCGCCGCCCGGCAGGCGTCGAACACGTCGGCGGCGTCGGCGAGCGGCCAGGCCGCGACGAGATGCGCCGCCCGCCGGGGGAGCGCCTCGCCGCCGCCGGTCGGGCCGAGCGCCTCGGCGACCCGCAGGTGCAGCCGCTGGCGGCGCAGGCCGGAGATGCCAGCCACGACCTCGTCCCGCAGCAGGGCGTGCGCGAACATGTACCGCCCGGTTCCGGCGGCCTGGACGATGACATGTTCGTCCGCCGCCTCGTCCAGCAGGTCGGCGAGCTCGTCGCGGTCGAGCCGGGTGACCCGTCCGAGCAGGTCGATGTCGAGGGTGTCGCCGATGACCGCCGCGGCCCGGAGCACCTGCGTCACGGCCAGGTCGAGCCCGGCGAGCCGCTGGCCGAGCACCGAGCGCACGGCCACCGGCACCTGGCCGCTGGCCCGTTCCTCGGCGGGCAGCCGGGCGTACTCGCAGACGAAGAACGGGTTGCCGCCGGTGCGGTCGGCGAGCTCGGCCGCCTCGGCGGCGTCGATGGCCTGCCCGCTGACCCGGCCGGCGAGCTCGGTCACCTCGGCTTCGGTGAGCGGCGGGACGGCCAGGCGCCGGGAGCCGTGCCGGCGGGACACGGCGGCGAGCAGCCGGTCGAGCTCGGGGTTCCCGGAGACGTCCCGGGCGGTGGCGACGACGGCGAGGCCGGGGAACGCCGCCGCGCCCGCGAGATGGGTGAGCAGCCGCAGCGACGCCGGATCCGCCCAGTGCACGTCCTCGGCCACCACCATCAGCGGCCGGGCGGCGGCGGCGTCGGCCAGCGCGCCGGCCACCCGGTCGTAGACGACGAACCGGGCCGCGTCGGCGTCGACACCGGCCGGCGGGGTCAGCAGGTCGTCCGGGTCGGCGCCGAGGTCACGCAGCAGCTGGCGCAGCGGCCACCACGGCGGCACCACGTCGTCGGGGCATCCGGTGCGCGAGACGACGCCGCCGGCCCGTTGCCAACTGCCCGCGGCCTCCTCGGCGAGCCGGCTCTTGCCGATACCCGCCGGGCCGGTGAGGACCACCCAGCGGCCGGCGCCGGCGACCGCCTCCGCGAGCACCGACTCCAGCGCGGCCACCTCCCGGCCCCGGCCGACGAGATCGTCGTCGACGGGCGCCGGTTGTGCGCGGCCAGCGGAGCTGCCCCTGGTCGCGGCGTTGCTGCTGGTTCCGGCCGCGGTGGTGGCAGCGGCAGCGGTGGCGCCGGCGACGGCGAGCCCGCCGGTGGCGGGCCCCGCCGACGCCAGGGCTGCGGGCCACGCGTCGAGCGTGCCATCCTGGCGCAGGATCGCGCCCTGCAGCTGGCGCAGGGCCGGGCCGACGTCCAGGCCCAGCTCCTCGTCCATCCGCCGGGCATGCTCGCGAAACACGTCGAGCGCCTCCGCGGCCCGGCCGGCTCGATAAAGGGTGACCATGCGCAGCCAGCACGCCCGCTCGGTGAGCGGCGTGGCGACCAGCAGCTCGCGGGACCGTGAGACCGCGGCGGTGACCCGGCCGACGCCGAGCAGGCCCATGACCGCGTGCTGCTCGCACTGCGCCCACCGCTCGTCGAACGACGCCGACGCCGACAGCACCCACGGCTCGTCCGCGAACTCGGCGAGCAGCGGTCCCCGCCGCCGCAGCGCAGCGGCGCGTTCGGCGGCCTCGACGGTCGCCGGCCAGTCACCGGCATCGGCGGCGGCGCGCGCCCGGTCGCATTCCCGCTCGAACAGCCGCAGGTCGATCTCGTCGGCGGCGACGTCCGCGACATAGCCGGGGTTGCGGCGCACGATCGGCGACGTCGCCCGCTCGTCGTCCCGCAGCAGCCGGCGCAGGTTGGAGATATGGGCGTGCAGGCTGGACAGCATGCTCGGCGGGTGTTCGTCGCCCCAGACGGCGTCGGCCAGACGGTCGACGGAGACGACCCGGCCGGCGTCGAGCAGCAGCGCCGCGAGCACGGCGCGCGGCTTGGGCCCGCCCAGCGCGACCGGCCGCCCCTCGCGGACCACCTCGACCGGGCCGAACAGGCGATAGAGCGGCACGCCTCTCATGATGCCGGGGCGAGGCGCTGGACGCGCTCGCCCCGTGTCGGGCGCCGAGGGCGCCCTCCCGCGCCGATCCCGGGTGAGGCCGGATGGCGGGGGGTGGGTCTGGTCCGGGGTCGGTGAGATGGCCGGGTTGGCGCTGCGCCAAGGCGCCGCCGCCAGCGGTGGCTGCGCCGAGGGCGCCCTCCCGCCTGAGCGATCCTGGCGAGGGCGGGCGGGCCCACTCTGACCAGTTCTCCGGCCGGCGGGTCGCGTGCCACGACGACGCCGAGCAGTGCGTTGTCGACGGCGATGTTCGTCGCGGAGACCAGCAGCACCCGTTTTCCTCGAGTGAGAAGGGCGTCGATGGCTCTCGCGAGCACGGTTGTCTTACCCGTGCCCGGAGGCCCCCAGACCATCGGTTCACCGCTGGTCGTACAGGCGTGGTAGGCGCGCGCCTGGTCGCTGGACAGGCCGGGGGCCCGGTTCACCGTTGACAGTATTGGAGTAAGAATGCCGTCAACTATCTGGCTGGCGAGTCCAGGGTCGCCCAGATTCTTCCAGCACTCGACGAGGTTGCGCTCGAGGTAACCCGCGGCCCTTGCGGTTCCCCACAACCACAGACCGGTGTGCGGCGCGTGCGGAGCGACGCGCACACGCAGTTCGCTTCGCCCCTCCTCTACCGCGGTCACCCGGTACGCCATCCGATCCGATGCGTCCGGTTCCCGGGGCGCGAGGTGCAGGTCGATCATGGTGTCGACACCGATCGGGCCCCGGGCCGTCGAGACGGCGTACACGCCGTCGTCTACGCGGCGTGCCTGCGCAACCGGTCGCGGTCGCGGCCGATCTCGGCGGTCGGGCGGTACCAGGGTCTGCGCGGCGGCGGTGACCTGCTCGACCCAGCTCGGCCGCACGAGCGCCTCCAGCATCGAACGGAGCACTGCCTGCTAACGTCTTAGGCCTGTATGTCGCCGTAGAAGGCTGTTTGTGACAGGAGCACCCTCGTACGTGGCCGGGGTGGAGCATCGACTCTGGATCAAGATCAAGCGAAGCGTGCTTCAGCCCGTCGACGGTCACAACCCGGCCTGGGTCATTGGCCGAACGACCCGGCTTGCGGGGTTGGGTGATCGTTGCCTGGGGCGGGTCGACGCCGTGGACCGGTAGGCCACTTCGGGCTGGCGTCGGGCTGCGCCGGGCAGGCGTCGGCGCTCGCCACCCGGCGTGGATGTCGACGCTGATCGCGGGTTGTCGCGGCCGGGACGTCGGTGGCGGGCATGGCGGGCCATGGCCTCCGGTCTGATGCTGGACGCCGTGTGGCGTCGTATCTCGCTGCGACGGATCCTGGCGGGAAATCATCTTCATCATGCGTCCGGCGGCCAAGTGGCGTGCTTTCATGCACGTTATAGAATATCGGTTGCTGACTCTTGGTGGGGCTCCCCATCCGGTCTCTTGGGAGATTTATGGTGGGTGTAACAGGGCTGCATTCCGGGACCCCTGTTATGGGTGAAGCGGAACTGATGGCAGGTTGTCTTATTTCACGCTCCGGGTTATCGTGAACGCATGTTCGAAATGCGTGTCGGCGGTTCGGGTGGTGGCGCCGTGTCGTTGTCCCAGAGCTCTTCGACCGCCCCTGCGGGCGCTGTCGCGACTGCCTCGGTGGGTTCCGGGCATTGCCGGTCGGTCCCGCGGGCGGCATCGCGACGTCCGTCGCCACATTCCGGCGCGCAGGCGCGGCGGGCAGGAAAGGGGCCGGCGGCGGGCGCCGCGGGTTCGGCGGAAGTCCCGGGCAAGAGGTGCCCTGCTGACATCGTCGGGCCGACCGTCTACGAATGCGCCGTCGATGGGCCTGCCACCGACGGTCTCGCCGTTGACGGGTCGGCCGCCGATGGACCTGTCGCTGAGGGACCCGAGGCTGCCGATGGGCTTCTGGCGCGGCTGGTGGCGGTAGGTGGGGTCTTCGATGAGCTGCTGGCGGGTCTGGCGGCGTGTGCGGAGGCGGAGGCGTTTGAGCTGGTGGTGGGGCTCGCGCGGTTGGGGTCGCGGTTGGAGGGGTTGACGATCCGGGCGCAGGTGCGGTTGGCGGAGCTGCGGCCGGTGGTCGGGGGGTGTCTGGATGGTGAGGACGATGAGCCGTTCTCGCCGTATCTGGGTGATGAGCTGGCGGCTGAGCTGGGGCAGTCGCCGCGGACGGTGACCGGCCGGTTGGACCAGGCCTGGGACCTCGCCCACCGTCTTCCAGCCGCTCTGGACGCGCTGACGGTCGGTGATCTGGATCTGACTCGGTTGCGTGCGCTGCACGCGCTCACTCATGTCCTGTCCGGTGGGCAGCGGGCGGTGGTGGAGGCTCAGATGCTCGCCGGGAGCCGGTTGAGCTCACCCACCCAGTGGCGACGCAAGATCCATCGGATGATCGGCCGGCTCGACCCTGCCGCGGCCGCCCGGCGCCGTGCGGAGGCGAAGACGCGGCGGGAGGTGTCGATCGAGCCGGCCGAGGACGGCATGGCGCTGCTGTCGGCGACCCTGCCCGCCGAGGACGCACGGGCGGTCTTCGATCTGGTCGACCGGATCGCCAGGAACGACGCCCACAGCGACGGCGACAGGCGCCCGATCGGCGCCCGGCGGGCCGACGTCCTGACCGCCCTGCTCCTCGGGAACCGGCGCGAACGGGTCACGGTCGAGCTCCAGGTGATCGCCCCAGTCGGCACCCTGGCCGGGCTCGACGACAACCCGGCCGAGCTGGTCGGCTACGGGCCGATCCCGGCCCAGGTCGGCCGGGCGCTGGCAGCGGACGCGCGCTGGCGCCGGGTCCTGACCGACCCCGAGACCGACACCGTGCTGGACCTGGGACACCGGCGTATACCGACCCCGGCGCTGGCCCGCCTAGTCCGTCGCCGCGACACCCGCTGCGTCTACCCGGGATGCGCGACCCCGGCCGCGGCCTGCGACCTCGACCACACAGTGGCCTGGGCCCATGGCGGTCGCACCGCGCTGGACAACCTCGGCCTGCTCTGCCGCCGCCACCACGTCATGAAGCATCGCGGTGGTTGGACGCTAAACCAGCCCGAACCAGGCCTCTTCATCTGGACGAGTCCCGCCGGCCGGACATACCAGGTCGACACCAATACGAACGAGGAAGAGGGTCCATTTCCCACCGAAAGCAGGAAGCACAAGACCGCCGTCCGCGTGACCGCGACCGCGACCGCGAACAGGGCCAACGACGGAAGGCAGCCGTCCGAAGAAAATCCGTGCCCCTTCTAACACCAACGAAGATTCATGTTAGGCCGAAGGCCGTCGGTCGGCGTTGCGCTGCCCGCTCCGCCCGGTCAGTGCGGAGGTTCGCCCCAGAGCGGAGGGCCCACTCAGTCCCACGACCACCGCGGGAATCCCTCGTCGTCCACCCCGACATACCCGACGGCATCGCCGATTTCAACGGGATCGACGTCCACATCCTCGACAGGAGTTCTGGCGTAGAGCATGCGGGCAAGAGTGTCCTGCGCCGTCTCATGGTCCCAGGCGCGGACGTCGACGAAGAGGTGGAACCGGAAGCCCCTGGTCGGCCATTCGCAACGACAGCCGCGGCACCGCCACTGTTCCGGTCCGCCGAAACATGATCCGCTCGCCCAGGTTCCGTCCTCCTGCAGGCCCATGCTTCGGTCGGAGCGAAGACCATGGGTGACCGGGTAGGCATCCGTCCGCCCGCACACGGGGCAGGCTGGGGAAACCGCGCCTTCGTCGCCGCTCATTCAGGAGACGGTACCCTACGCATGGGTACGTACAGATTACGGACGGCACAGCAGCGATGGCGATCCTGGTCGACTTCCAGAAAACCCGCGAGGACAGCGCTCGGGTGGAGTATCGGTTCGGCCATCCGGAGCTGGACCGGCTGCTGGTGATCGAGAAATCCACTCGGGAGGGCACTCCGGCGGACGGGACGGTGGACCGGACGTACGCGGCGGCGCTCACGAAGATCCTGCGCTTGCAGCGGGAGCGGGAGACCTGGCCGACAGGCGGGACGTACGCGGCCTAGCGCTCGACGCGCTGCGCGGTCAGAGGAGCCCGCCGACTCGCGGCTCGCGGTGCGCGACGCCGAGATGGTCGGTCGGCACGAGGCGGCTCCGGCTCTGAAGACTCGTCTCTACCCAGCGGATTCCCGATTGGTGACGCCGAGGAAGCCTGGACTGCGCCCGCGGCCTCCACCTCGAACCAAACTCGACAACCTCGGTCCGCTCTGGCGTCACCACCATTCCGCCAAACACCCTTGAGGGTTGCATTTCGTGCAGTTCCGCAGACGAGCGCTCAAGCCGTCACCCGGGATCGGACGACCACCCGTTCGCTGACTGTTGGATTGCTCGGTCTGAGATCAAGTGACGCTGGCCAGGGGTTTTGGCGTTGCGGAGCCGTCGACGAGGGGTTACGGAGTTGCGGGCGTGGCGGTGTGGGCCCGGCATGGGCGGTCAGCCTGGCTCGTGGTCCTCGCCGTCCGGGCTGGCGATCACGACGGTGTAGCCGTCGGGGTCCTTCAGCCAGATCTCGCGGTGCGCCGGGCCGTTGCCCTCGCCGCTGGGCGGGTTGCGCATGGGTGGGTGCACCACCGTCGCGCCGAGCCGCGCGGCCCGTTCGACGGCGCCCTCGAAGTCGGCGACGTCGCCGAACCACAGCACCGCGCCGTTGCCGACCGGCTGGTCCGGGTCGGCGAGCTGGCCGTGGCCGTGCTCGACGTCCCTGCGGTGCAGTTGCAGGACGAGGGTGCCGTCGGCGGTGACGAGCCTCTCGTAGTCCTTGCCTCCGTGGTCGGAGCGCAGGCCGAGCAGCTCCTGGTACCAACGGCTGGACTCCTCGACGTCGCGCGCGACGACCAGCGGCTGCGGCCGCGGCGGCCCGACCGGCACCGCGATGCCCAGCCGGTTGCCGGCCGGATCGCTGACCTGGACGAGGTAGCGGGCGCCGCCCTGCCGCCGCGGCTGCCCGAGGACCCGGCCGCCACGCAGCTCGACCAGGCGCAGCGCCTTGTAGAGGTCGTCGGCCATGAGCCACAGCAACGGGCCGCCGGGTCCGACCGGTAGCTCGGTGGTGAGCTGGCCGATGAGGCCCGGCGCGCGGAAGCCGACCGCGCCCGCGCCCTGGCCAGGCTCGTCGACCTCCCAGCCGAACACGTCCCGGTAGAACGAGGCGGCGGCGGACAGGTCGACCGCCGGAATCCACAGATAACCTACCGGGCTTCCCGCCCCGGATGCCGTCGCGCCGCTCATGTCATCACGCCTTCCCATCCGCCCCAACCGCAGGAATGAGTGTCCAGCACGCCGATCGTGGGGCCGCGATGCGGGCGGGCGGGCGTCGGGCGGGCGTCCGGTGGGCGGTGATCAGTGCGCGGCGCGCGTGCCGAGCGCAAGCTCGATGACCGCGCGCGGGTCCTCATGGTCCGCGCGCCAGTCCTGGTCCTCGTCGCACCAGAGCCGCCGCGTTGGGCGAGGAAAGTAGCAGTCAGCGGCCTCGGATGCGCGGGCCATCGAAAGGCTGCGTCGGCCGTCCGGGTCTCGTCCCAGCCATACTCACGATCTGGATCGCGCAGCTGTCGCGTCGTCGCGGCGGACAGCCCGGACAGGCAGTGCGATGCGGTCTGCGCCGCACGCATCGGCTCGGCTGAACGTCCGACAGCGGCGAACCCGCAGGTCACAGTCGTCTGCGCAGAGCCACAAATGTAGTCCTTGACCACGAAGCGGGCTGGAAACTCGACAGCCCACCACCGCACCTGGAGCACCAACCCAACCGACACGGCACCCGACATCCAGCCCATGGCACGCAACATGCCGAGCAGTCGACCCATGACCGACAGTCGCTACCCGTTCTAGAAACCGCCGACAACGCACCACCTCGCGGCCTGGCCCGAGCCACTTTCAGCCGGTGCCCGGGCTGCTCCGGCGGACCGGCGGAGTCGCGGCGGGAGCTGAGCGGGCGACGGCCGGCCGAGACAGCCGGCCTGGGCGACGGCCGGCCGTCTGCGTGGTCAGGACCGGGCGCGGGCGGCGGCGGCCGCGCGTACCGGGTGCGCCGCCGCGATCCGGCCGTTCGGGTCGTAGCTGGCGGTCAGCGTGGCGAGCCGGGACAGGGCGGCCGCGTCGTACTTGCGCGCGACCAGCGCCGGGTCGGTGGTCGCGCCGAAGTTCGGCGCGCCGAGGCCGCCGGACCACGGCTCCATCGCGGCCATCACCTCGGTGGCGTGGCCGGCCGTCGCCGCGGCCAGCGGTGGCGCCGCGATGCCGATCGTCAGCAGCGAGTAGGCCGCGTCGCGGTGGCAGACGGCGCTCGGCTGGCGGGGCTCGCGGGCCAGCGCCCCGCCGAGCAGCCGCAGCTCGACGATGACCTGGGGACAGTCGGCCTCGGGGCCGGTCAGCGTGAGCAGGGCACGCACCGCCGTGTCGGGCAGCTCCCGCAGCAGCACCGCCTGCTCGTGGACCGGCATCGGGTCGACCGGATCGGCGTGGATCATGCCGAGCGCCGGGAACGGCAGGACGCCGACACCCCCGAAGATCACCGGTGCCAGGCCGCGGATCGGGTCGATCACCCGCTCACCGTCGGCCGGGTCGCCGACCCAGGCGAACCGGACGGCGACGGTGCACCGGCCGGCCAGCGCGGGCGGCACCGCCGGCATCGGCGGCAGCCGGAGCACGGCGATCGACGTCGACGCCTGCTCCGGCAGGTCCGCCGACCAGGTCTTCCACGCCGACAGGACCCGGTCGGCGTCCGCGCCGTCGAAGTAGAGGCAGCCGCCGTAGATCTCCTGGACGTCCAGTAGCTCGAACTCCACGGCGGTGACGACGCCCAGCGCGCCCTTGCCGCCGCGCAGCCCCCAGAACAGCGCCGGGTTCTCGGTCGCGGTGGCCCGGCGCGCCACGCCGTCGCCGGTGACGACGTCGAACGCCGTCACCAGGTCGCTGCCGTAGCCGAAGCTTCGAGCCACCGGCGACAGGCCACCGCCGGTGAGGTAGCCGACGACGCCCACGTGCGGGGCGGAGCCGGCGAGCGCGCCGAGGCCGTGCACGGCGGTGGCGTCGAGCACCTGCTGCCAGCGCACCCCGGCGCCGACCCGCGCCAGCCGCCGCACCGGGTCGATGGTGATCTCGTCGAGGCCGCCGGTGTGCACCAGCAGGCTCGGGCGGGTGTGGGCGAGCGCCCCGTGCCCGGTGGCCTGCACCACGACGTCGAGGTCGTGGGCGTCCGCGAAGCGGACCGCCGCGACGACGTCGGTGGCGTCGGCGACCGCGACGACGGCCACCGGTGCGGCGGGCACCGCCACGTTCCACGGGGTCGCGGCCGCCAGGTAGGCGTCGTTGCCGGGCAGCAGGACCTGGCCGCGGATCTTCCCGGCGAGGGCGGCGAGCGGCACGTCGAGGGACGAGGTGTCGGGGGCGAGCGTCGACATGGTGACTCCCTGAAACGGTGATGACCTGGGCAAACCCGAGGCGGGACGTGGCCACCATGTCGTCCGGCGCTTGGACACCACTTGGGGCCGGCCCACCGCCCTTGCGGCGCGCTTGGCGCGGTCTTTCAGCCCAGCGACCGCTCGCCTGCTCCCGTCCGCATAAATGGGTGTTACCTTCTTTTGGAGGTAACACCTATTAGGGGGAGGCTGTCGTATGCGGGGATCGGGGACGCGGCGGTGGTGGGCGTTGGGAGCGGTCAACCTGAGCGTGCTCGCCGTCGGGCTGGACGGGACGGTCCTGTCGGTGGCCCAGCCGACGCTGTCGACGGCGCTCGACGCGTCGCAGTCGGACCTGGTCTGGTTCTCCGCCGGCTATCTGCTCGTGCTAGCGGCGGCGGTGCTGCCCGTCGGTCTGGCGGGCGACCGTTTCGGCCGCCGTGGCGTCCTGCTCGCGTCCCTGGCCGTGTTCGCGCTCGGCTCCGTTCTCTGCGCCTTCGCGGGATCGGTCGGCGCGTTCCTGGCGGGGCGGTTGCTGCAGGGCCTGGCCGGCGCCGGTATCACGGTGATGGCGCTGTCGGCCCTGATCGTCCTGTTCGACGAGGAGGAACGCCCGAAGGCGGTGGGGATCTACCAGGCCGCGACCTTCCTCGCCCTGCCGCTCGGACCGATCCTCGGCGGCTGGATGCTGTCGCGGTTCTGGTGGGGCTGGGTGTTCCTGCTCAACGTGCCGGTCGTCGTGCTCGCCGCGGTGATCGGCTTCATCCTGATTCCGGAGTCCCGGTCGGCGGAACGCCCAGGCCTGGACCCGGTCGGCACGGCGGCGTCGGCGTCCGGGCTGGCGCTGGTGATCTACGGTCTGGTGCGCGCCGGGGAGCGCGGCTGGGGCAGCCCGGACGCGGTGCTGTCGACGGCTGCCGGAGTCGCGGTGGTGGCCGGGTTCGTCTGGTGGGAGCACCGGCTCGGCCGGCTGCCCACCGGCCGGCCGCTGGTCGACCCGCGGCTTCTGCGGCCGGGCCCGTTCCTGTGGGGATCGGCGCTCGCCGCGGTCGCGGGCCTGGCGATGATCGGCGTGCTGTTCACGATGCCCCAGTACTTCCAGGGGGTACAGGGAACCGGCACGCTCGGCAGCGGCCTGCGCCTGCTCCCGCTCATCGCGGGCATGGTCGTCGGCGCCGGGCTCGCCGGCCGGCTCGCGCCGGCGGTCACCGCGCGGTCGGTGGTAGCGCTGGGATTCGTGCTCCTGGCCGGTGGTCTCGCCGTGGGAGCCACCGCCGCGCCCACCTCCGGCCTCGCGTTCACGGCCGGTTGGACGGCACTGGTCGGCGCGGGAACAGGACTGGCCCTGTCCGCGTCGACCGCGGCGGCGCTGGCCGGACTGTCGGCCGAACGCAGCGGCACCGAGTCCGCCGTCGTGCAGGCGTTCAACAAGACGAGCGGCCCGCTCGGCACGGCGATCACCGGCAGTGTCCTCGTCGCGGTCTACCAAGCCAGGCTCGACAGCGCCGCGCTGCCGGCGGCGATGGCCGCGCCCGCGCGCCGGAGCCTCTACGACGGCACGGCCGCCGCGCGGGCAGCCGGAGCGCCCGGACTGGAACAGGCGGTCCGGGCGGCGTTCGTCGACGGCATGAGCGCCGCGTTCCTGGCGTCGGCCGCGATCGCCACGCTCGGAGCGTTCGCGGCCCTGGCCCTCCTGCCCGGCAGGCGATCCCGTAGAACGGAATCCGGCCAACCGATCGAGGAGGGGACCGCCGATGCCGCCGCCCACTGACCGGGCCACGCCCGGCCTGCGAGAACGCAAGAAAGCCAGGACCCGGGCCACCATCCAGACCCATGCCCTGCGGCTGTTCCACGAACAGGGCTACCAGGCCACCACCATCGAACAGATCATCGACGCCGCGGAGGTCTCCGAGACGACCTTCTTCCGCTACTTCCGCACGAAGGAGGACGTCGTCCTCCAAGACGACCTCGACCCCCTGATCGTCGAGGCGTTCCAGAAACAGCCCGCGGATCTGACGCCCATCCAGGCGATCCGCGCCGCGATCCGCCAGCAGTTCGACGCGCTCGCCCCGGACCAGAGGCAGGCGATACAGGAGCGCACCTCGCTCATCCTCGCCGAGCGCCCGCTGCGCGCCGCCATGCTGGACCAGATCTCCCAGGCGATGCTCCTGCTCGCCGACGCGGTCGCCGAGCGGACGGGACGCCCGAAGGACGACCTCGCCGTGCGCACCGTCGCCGGCAGCGCCATCGGCGCCATGCTCGCCACCCTGCCCGCCCTCGCCGAGAACCCCGCCGCGGACCTGCCCGCCCTCATCGACCAGGCACTCGGCCATCTTGAGGCCGGACTACCGGTCTGAAGCGGCTGTCTCAACGCGGGGAGCTGACGGTGCTCCCGCCCGACGCGTGGCGGCCGCATGGCGCGGTACCCGGTTGGGCGAGCGTTGGGCATCGGCGCGGAACCTCCTGGCCGCTGGACGCCTGATATGGGTGTGAAGTCGACCAGACCTCAGGGAACCGCCGACGACGCGACGTGGCCGGCGGGTGGCCTGACGGAGACCGGCCCATCGGGGACACCGGCCGGCGACTCGTTTGAGGCGTTCGTCCGGGCGAGGTCCGACGTCCTGTTCCGTACCGCGTTCGTCCTGACGGGACGCCGCGCGGCCGCGGAGGACCTGGTCCAGGAAACCCTCGCGCGGGTTCTGCTGGTGTGGCGTCGGGTCGCCGCCAGGGGCGAGCCGGACGCCTACGTCTACCGCGTGATGGTCAACACCCATCGTCGGACGGGGTGGAAGGTGCTGGCGCGGGAACGGCCGACCGCCCGGCTGCCGGACCGGCCGGGCCCTGACGCGTTCGCCCGTACCGAGAGCCTGGACCAGCTGTCCCGGGTACTGGCGCGGCTGCCGGCCCGGCAGCGCTGCGCCGTGGTCCTGCGCCACTATCTGCAGTTCTCCGAGGCCGAGACGGCGGCCGCGATGGGCTGCCGGATCGGCACCGTCAAGAGCCTGACCTCCCGGGGGCTGGCGCAGCTGCGCGTCGCTGTCGACGACCAGCGACCGTCTCCGCGACCCTCCCCGCGGCCGCCGGCGCCAGAAGGCCCGGCCAGCCGCCCGACGCCGCCGCATCCCCGGACGCAGAGGAACGATTCCCATGGCTGACCGCCTGGCTCCTGACCGCGAGGAGGTCGTGGTCGAGCAGCGCCTGAAGGAACTGGCGGAGCTGGCGGGACCGACCCCCGACCTGCTGGACCGGGTCGCCGGGCGTTCGGCGGCGCTGCGCCGGCGCCGGACGTCCGTGATCGGTGCCGGCGCCGGTGTCGTCGGAGCCATCGCCGCGGCGACGGTGACCGTCGTCGTGGCCGGGACCGGGATCCGTGGCACGGATGGCAGGGACGACCTTGTCACGGTCCCGGCGATGTCGAGCTCCCCGACCGGGACACCTGCTCCGGCCGCGTCCACGGCCCCGACGCCCTCCGCGTCGTCGATTCCGACGACGCCGGCTCCGACACTTTCCCCGACCCGCGATGGCACGCCCAACTCGCCGCGGCAGGACACGTCGCAGCCGCCCGTCCCGGTGTCACCGAGGCCGGCCGTCAGCACGAGCGTTCCCCTGTACTCGCCGCCGCCGGGGTACTACTCACCACCGCCGAACCCTCCCGGGACGCTCACGATCGAAGGAACCACCGTCCGCTCGACGCCGTCGACCTTCCAGGTCGAGGAATGGGTGAGGGTCGTGAACAACGGCGACGTGGCGTGCCGTTTCAGTTTGTCCCGCGGGGGCTCGGTGGCGATCTTCACTGGACCGATCGAGCCGGGTGGTGGCGACACGATGAGAATGCCCGCCACCGCTGGGACCTACGACGTGGTCTGCGCACCGGACCCGGCCGCGACGGACCGACCGGCCGCGACGGGAACCGTGGTCCTGGAGCCCTGAGGCGGCCGTGGTGTGGCGGCGCGGCGGTGCGGCGGCGCGGCGGTGCGGCGGTGCGGCGCCGGGACTCGTCCGCGACGCTAGGCGGCCGGCGGAGGTCCGTCGGTGCCCGCATCGAGGGCGGCTTCGATCCGGCGCAGTCGGGCGTCGATCGCGGGCAGCAGCGCGTCGACGCCCGGGCCGCGTGGATCCTCGGTGGCCGGGGGACGAACAGACCCGTCGGCCTGCCCCCGGTCGGCTTGGGCGCGCCGGACGAAGCTGGACGTCACCCATGCGGTCACGATGGCGAGGAAGGCGATCGACTCGAGCATGATCATCGATCCGATGAACCGACCTACAGCTGTCGTCGGCACCACGTCCCCGTATCCCACCGTGGTCACGGTCTGCAGGGCCCACCACATACCGATCCCGACGTTCGGGAAGCTTCGTGGGTCGACGATCCGGATGACGATGCCGCCGGCGAGCACTGTCAGCGTCGTGGCGGCGACCATGACCCGCATCGCGCGCCGCGCCGACAGCGGTTGGACCGTGTAGCTGCGCAGGATCCGGGTCAGAACCCGCATGTTCGTCCCCTCCCGCCGTCCCGCCCGTCGAGGTCGGCGCCGCCGGATGTGCATCGTCCGCGGACACACTAGGCCCGCGGCCATGCTCACACGCCGTAGCGGGCCATGCCCGGCGCGGACGCCTTCCCGGTTGTCCGAGGCGTGCCGCGCTGCCAGGTCCCGGGCGTGCCGCGCGGTCAGGCAGGGCTGGCCGCGTGGTGCCGAGCATCGCCGCGCCCGCCCGCCCGTTCGTCGGCGGGCGCGGCGGCGTTTACCTCTCGGGCGCCAGCCAGCGTCCGGACCCGTCATCCCGCGGCGCCTCAACGGCCCTCCGAGACACATCTGGCCTCTCACGGTCCGACCGGCTGGAGATCCTGGTCGGTCTGGCAGCCCGGAGGGCGTTGATCAGGCACACTCAGATCCCGGCCATTCGGATCCGGGCCATCCGGGATCTGTGGCGGCCCGAGGCGCTCTCGCCGTGGAGGTGACGCTGGTGCGGACGGCAGCAGACCAGGCCGGCCTGGCCGACCAGGCCGACCAGGCCAAGGCGCTGGAGAGCCTCCGGCGATCGATCGACAGTCTCTCGGATGCCGCCCTCGACGCGTTCAGCGAGATGCCGTGGTTCCGCGGCCTGCCGGCGCGGACCAAGTCGTGGATCAAGATAGTGGTGATGAACGAGCTCAAGGTGATGGCGGAGGACATCACGGAACCGCGTTCTCCGGCGCTGCGGGGAATCTTCTCGGACGCCCCCAGGGGAGTACTGCAGCAGCTGTCGCTGGGGCAGGTCGTCGAACTCATCCGGCTGACGGTCGAGACCGTTCTCACGGCCGTCGACGACGTCATGGGCGAGCCATCGGCCGCCCTGCTCCGAGGAGATCTCGAACGATACGGCCGCGAGGCCGCTTTCGCCGCGGCGTCGGTCTACGCGCGGGTCGCGCAACATCGCGCCCGCGACGGCGACCAACGCCAGAAGCTGTTGGTCGACGCGCTGCTCGAGGGCGACGAGCGGGAGATCACGGACCGGGCCGGCGGCGTTTTCCCGCTGGGCGTCCCGGTCCGTATCGCGGGGGCTGTCCCGCCCGTCGATTCCACCGAGGCCGTGCTGCGCGCGATGCTTCGGATCATGGACGCGCACGGCGCCCCGGCGTGCGCCGCCCGGCGCGGGTCGGCCGTCCTGCTGATCGCGCCCGCGGCGATGGGGGGCGGCCAGGACGGTGTGCTCGCCGCGCTGGACGAAATGGTTCGCACCGCGGCGCCAGGCGAAGCGGCACTGATCGACACCCTCGTCGTCAGCAACCCGGTCGAATCCGTTGTCGCCGCGCGCCCAGCCGCGGCCGCCGTCCTTTTCGGGCTGCGGGCGGTCGTCGGCCAACGGACGTCAGGCCGGGTCGTCGGGGTCGATGACCTGTTACCGGAACGGGTTCTCTGCGGAGACCGCCAAGCCGCGCGCCAACTGGTGGCCGAGTACTACAGCCCGCTGCTCGCGGCGGGGCGGGGGCTGGTGGAGACGGTCGACGCGCTGCTCGCTCATGACGGCTCGCCGGACGCCGCCGCACGCAGCCTCCCGGTCCACGTCAACACCCTGCGTTACCGGCTGGAGAAGGTGATCAGCCTGACCGGCCGCGACCCCCGCCGCGGGCGCGACGCCTTCGTGCTGCGGATGGCCTTCATCCTCGCCCGGACCGGCGCCGCGATCTCGCCGTCGCTGTCGCCGCCCTGGCCGCCCCCCGACCGGGCCGCCGGCCTCGGACCGCGGGTCCAGTAACACCCGCGTAACTTCGTACTTCCTCGCCGAGGACATCACGGGCGGGGCGTGCAAGGATTGTCCACGCGCCCGCCCCCGCGGAATTTCTCATCGTCGACACGCCGGCATTCACAGGCTTCTCGTGCCACCCAGCCCAAGGCGCCAGCCGTGTTCTGGACCGCCTGAGCAGGCGAGTAAGAGACCAATTCTCTTCGAACGGGTACATGGGCGCCCGCGCCCGGTGGTGATGACACCATGGGCGCCGCCCGGGGTGAAAAGAAATTGCGACTCGGGTACCTTCGCGCGCCTGGCCAGCTTCCGTCACGAGGAGGAACTTCATGAGCCGTAGATTCAGACAAAGCTTATGCGCGGTCGGGATGGCGACCGCGCTCGCGGGCGGCATGGTCGTAGTCGACGCCGCCACGGCGCGAGCCGCCGTCTCGCCGTTCGGGCATTCATGCGCCGATCAGAACGGCGTGCGTTTCTGCGCCACGACGGGCATCGACCAGCGGGTGGCCTCGTGGGACGGCACACCACTGGACGTCGACGTCACACTACCCGCGACCGGATCCGGGCCGTTTCCGACAATCGTCCTGCTGCACGGTCTCGGCGAGGACAAGACGGCATTCGAGGACACGTCACCCGAGGGATCGCAGGCGCTGACCTACCACTACAACACGAACTACTACGCCAAGCGTGGCTACGCCGTGGTGACGCCGACCGCGCGCGGTTTCGGAGGTTCCTGCGGCGCCCAGACCAAGACAACTCCCGGCTGCGCGCAAGGATGGGTGCACCTCGACGACGTCCGTTACGAGGCCCGGGACGTCCAGCATCTCGTAGGAAAGCTCGTCGACGAGGGAATCGCCAACCCGGCGGCGGTGGGCGTGACCGGGGTCTCCTACGGCGGCGGCACCTCGGCGCAGCTGGCCTTTCTCAGGAACCGGATCGCGCTGCCCGACGGAACGTTCGCTCCCTGGACCAGCCCGAACGGCACCCCCCTGAGCGTCGCCGCGTCGTACCCCCGCTGGGGATGGGCGGATCTCGCCAACGCTCTGGTCCCGAACGGCCGGGCCACCGACACGACGCCGCCGAACTATGCGACGGACACCTCGCCCGTGGGCATACCCAAGCTGTCCTACACGACCTTCCTGTACCTGGTCACCGGACTGTTCGGGCAGATCGCACCGGCCGGCGCCGATGCCGACGCCGACCTGACCACCTGGTACAAGGCCTTCCTGCGGGGAGAGCCCTACACCGGAACCGACGTGCAGGGCCTTGTCCGGGCGCTGCGGTACAAGGGCACGACGGCCATCCCGGGAGTGCCCGCGCCCCTGCTGGTGGAGAACGGCTGGACCGACGACCTCTTCAACGCCCAGCAGGGCCTGGCCCTCTACAACCAGGCGCTGGCGGCGAGCCCCGCGGCGGACGTGTCGCTGCAGCTGGGCGACACCGGCCACCCGGGCGCCAGCAACCGCGCCGACATCGTCGACCGGCTGGTCGACGCGGGATCGGCGTTCTTCGACGCGAAGCTGCGCGGGACCGGCGCCGGCCCGGCGCCGCGATCGGTGGCCCTCTCACCGATGAGCTGCCCCGCCGGCGCCGCCACCCCGGCGCCCGTCACCGCCCCGTCGTGGGCCGCCGCGCATCCCGGGACGCTCGCCTTCACCCAGCCGGGACTGCAGGCGACGACGTCGAGCGGGGTGAACTTCTTCGGCGAGAGCGACCGCGACCCGGTCCTGGGGATCCTGCCCGGAACGCTGGGTGACGTGCTCACCGGCCTCATCAACGGCACGGTGGACCCGGCCACCCTCGGCGGCATCCTGGGCGGCGACTCGTCACAGTTCGGCCCGCTTTTCTCCCAGGCTCTGCAGAAGTCCAACCCGTGCCGCATCTCGCTGGCCTTCCCGCACGCCAACGCCATCATTGCCACCGGGCCCACGCGGGCACAGGCGTTCACCCTGGCCGGCATGCCACAGGTGACGGTGAACATTCAGCACGTCGGCCCAGAGGGCCAGCTGGACGCCCGGCTGTGGGACGTCGCCCCCAATGGAAACGAAATTCTCGTCACCCAGGGCATCTACCGGGTGACGGCGAACCAGGCCGGCACGGCGACCTTCCAGCTCAGCGGAAACGCCTACACCTTCACCCCCGGCCATCGGCCCCGGTTGGAACTGCTGTCATCCGCCGGTCCGTACGCGCGGCCCAGCAACGGCATCAGCACGACCTACGCCACCAACGTCCGGGTCCAGCTCCCGACGGTCCAGCCGGCGCCCTGACCTGACCGGCGCGGCCAGGACCCACCGATGACCGGCGACACCTCCCAGGACCCCTGACCCGGAAGGACGGCGGGGCGGCGGACCGGGCGAGCCGAGCACGCCGCTCGGCGATCCAGGCCGCCGCCCTTCCGCACCGCCAGGCGTTCTGCCCGGCGCGCGCCGCCCGTCGCTGTGGTGGGATGACGCCGCGGGCATAGCGGGCGGAAGCGGGAGAGGCGGAACGCGTGGACGTCGAGACGCTGGGCGCGGTCGAGGAGATCAAGCAGCTGAAGGCGCGGTACTTCCGCCTGCTGGACACCAAGAAGTGGGACGAGTGGGCGGACGTGTTCACCGAGGACGTGACCGTCTGGGTCGAGGACGTCCCGGACGTGACGTTCACCGGGCGCGACGAGTTCGTCGCCGCGATCAGCGGAACCCTCGCCGGCGCGGTCACGACGCACCACGGGCACATGCCGGAGATCGAGATCACCGGGCCGGACGCGGCCCACGGCATCTGGGCGATGTTCGACTACGTCCAGTGGACCGAGCCGGCACGCACCCTCCAGGGCTACGGGCACTACCACGAGGAGTACCGCCGAGGCGCCGACGGCCGCTGGCGGATCATCTCCCTGCGCCTGCACCGGCTGCGCGCCGACCTTTCCTGACGCGGGCTCTCTCGGCACGACGTCTCCTGACGCGGGCTCCGCTCCCGCTTCGGCGGGCCCGCGTGGCCCGCCTCGCCCTTCCGGCCCGCCGTGGGCAGAGGATGGGGAGCGTGAGGCGAATCGACTACTACCACGACCCGAACGCGCCGCGAGCGAACGCGCTGGTCGTCGGGGGCTGCGCGGTCGCCCCCGACGCCGACGGGCGGATCCTCCTGCAGCGGCGGGCCGACAACGGGGAGTGGGCGCTGCCCGGCGGCGGGATGGACATCGGGGAGACGTTCGCTGACTGCGTGATCCGGGAGGTCCGCGAGGAGACCGGATTCGACGTCGTCATCGAGCGGATCGTCGGCATCTACTCGGACCCGGGGCACGTCTTCGCCTACCCCGACGGCGAGATCCGCCAGCAGTTCTCGATCTGCTGCGCCTGCGCCATCGTCGGCGGGGAGCTGGCCGTCAGCGACGAGTCGACCGCGGTCGGCTTCTTCGCGCTCGACCAGCTCGCCGGCCTGCACATGCACGAGACGCACCGGATCCGCATCCGCGACTACCTCGCGAACACATCCCCCGTACTGCGCTGACGATGACGGCCTAACCGGCGCATTCCTAGGCTGCGGCGAGGCGCGGGTCTCCCGCGAGGCTGAGGTCACCGGCGAGGCTGAGGTCACCGGCGAAGCCGAGGTCGTGCAGCGCCTTGCGGTAGGCGACGCCGAGGGCAGAAGTAACATCAACAAGGGTGCTGGGTCCGTCAGAGGCTCGCCGTCGCCGTGGCTTCCAGCGGGTGGTCCGTGATGACTGGACCAGCGGGCCGGTGGCCAGGACGGTTCGGCGCTCACCGCGGGTTCCGTAGAGTCGGGATCAGCGCTGCGTAGCGGGGAGGATCGTGAGTGCTGTGACTCGCTGGTTCAACACGGCGGGGCCGTGCGTGCCGAGCAAGCACTACATGATCCCTGCGTCGGCGCGGCTGCCGCAGGTTCCTGATCTCGTCGAGCGTGAACTGTACTTCGTCCTGCATGCTCCGCGGCAGACCGGCAAGACGACGGCGCTGCGTGCGCTGGCGGCCGAGTTGACCGCGAGTGGTCGTTATGCGGCGGTGGTGCTGTCGATGGAGGCCGGCCAGCCCTGGCCGGATGACATCGGCGCGGCCACTCGGGCGATCCTGACAGGCGCCCGCCGCACGGCACGAACCAATCTGCCGGTCGATCTGCGCCCACCACCCTGGCCGGACAGCTGGGAGGAAGGGCTGCTCTCGGACGCGTTCGCCGTCTGGGCGGAGACTTGCCCACGCCCGCTTGTGCTCTTCCTCGATGAGATCGACTCTCTGGGCGGGCGCACGATGCTCAGTGTGCTTCGCCAACTGCGCGACGGCTTCGCCGACAGACCCGTCGGCTTTCCGGCGTCTGTGGCGCTCTGCGGACTACGCGACGTCCGTGACTACAAGATCGCCTCTGGCGGTGACCCGACTACCACGACCTCGCAGAGCCCGTTCAACATCACGGTGGCGTCGCTGCGGCTGAGTGACTTCACCCTCGACGAGGTCCACAAGCTCTATGGCCAGCACACGACCCAGACCGGTCAGCGGTTCACTCCTCAGGCCGTGGAATACGCCTACGCACTGACGATGGGCCAGCCGTGGCTGGTCAATGCCCTTGCCTACGAGATTGTCAGCGGCATGAAGGTCCACACGTCGACGTCGATCACTACCGACGACGTCGACGAGGCGGCCGAGCGGATCATCGTCGCGCGCGCGACCCATGTGGACTCTCTGCTCGACAAGCTTCGCGACCCCCGCGTACGGCGGATCATCGAACCCATCCTAGCCGGCGCGGAGGTCCGATTCGACCCGTTCGCCGACGACCTCGCCTACACCGTGGACCTCGGACTGGTCCGACGGACCGCCTCGACGGTGGAGATCGCCAACCCCATCTACCGGAACGTGATCACCCGAGTTCTGGCTGACGGCCTCTTCGAAGGCGTCGTCGGAGCGCCTCAGCCGCGATCGTTCGTGCTGCCCGATGGGCGCCTCGACCTGGACGGGCTGCTCGCGGGTTTCACCGGGTTCTGGCACAACAGCGAGGACCTTCTCCAAGGCGACGTGCCTTACCAGGAGGTGACCCCGCACGTAACCCTGCTCGGCTACCTCGACCGCGCCATCAACGGCAGCGGTTTCGTCGACCGGGAGTACGGCGTCGGCCGCGGTGCACTCGACCTGCTCATCCGCTGGAACCACGTCGGGCCGGAGGGCAGACCCACCGTCCAGCGCCAAGCCCTCGAGGTCAAGACCCACCGCCCCGGCGACCCCGATCCCACAACTGCCGGCATCAATCAGCTGGACGGCTACCTGCTACGCCTCGGCCTCCCCACCGGCCACCTCGTGATCTTCGACCAGCGCCCTGCCGAACGCAAACGCGTCGCCATCGAGCTTGGCTCCCAAACCGTGACCAGCCCCAGCGGCCGAACCATCACCGTGGTGCGTATCTGATGGCCTTTCCGCAGCCCGAGGACCTGGTCGTACTCGCCGTAGGCCAGGTTCGGGAGGCGCCTTGACGGACGGGGATGCCCCGCACTGGGCGGCGGCACAGGTCGCGGCGGTACGCGACTGCCCCGGGGACCGGTTGGCGCTCTTGGCGCGTACTTACCTCGGGCCGTTCGGTCGAGCTCCCCGTCATCTCCCCTTCCGGCGGGCCGCCGTGTCGTTCATGCGGTGGCAGGTCGAGCGCGGCGTGCTGAACCCGCCGGAGGCGGATGCTCCGGGAAGCCGCTGGTGGCGAGCCGTGAACGACCGGTTGCTCCGAGACGGCTGCGAGGCCGTGGCGCGCTCCGGCGGGATGACGGGCGAACTGTCGTCACCGGCGGTCAAGGTGTGGCTGGAGTTCGTCGCGGCACCGACGGCCCAGAACTGGTACCGAGCCCACAACGCGAGCATCGCCGCCGCCTACCTGGACCACCGTGATCTCGCGGTGGTGGAGTCCAGACCCGAGCGATTCTTCTTGAACGTCACCCTGCTGCGGGTTCTGTACACGCATGCGCTGGTCGCGGCGCCCCGGTTGTCCCTCGGCCGGTTCGCCATCCTGGGTCGCCTCGTCGGTGACCCACGGCTCGGGGCGTGGGGGCGTTCCTGTCGCTGGGGCGTGTGCTGCCCAGCCGGTACCCGCTGGACGACGACCTGATGACCTATGTCCTCGACGAGCACCGGCTCGGCCGGATGCTCGACTACGGTGTGATCCAACCACGCCTGCAGCGCCTGTACGAGTGGTCGGCGCTGGAACTCGACCTCCCCGGCCTGCGCGACCTCGTCCGCGACGGCAGCCCGGTCTACGCCTGGCCCTACGAGGACCGGGATGTCTGGACCGCCGGCGGCTCCCTTCCGGAACGAGTCCTCGGACGCGCCACGTCACCTCGCTGAGGCCGACGGGCGGACCCTGGTTCCAGAGTCGTCCATCTTTGCAGCGTCGGGGTCGGAGAGCCCTTGCCGGTCTCGATATGCATGGCGGGGCCGCTCACATAACCAACGGCGGGACGGGTGCCGCCGCGCCGCGAGTGTGTCGCCGCAGGGCAGGGGCGATGGTCAGCCGGCGAAGCCGAGGACGTGCAGGGCCTTGCGGTAGGCGACGCCGAGGGCGTCGAAGGGGCGGTGGACCTCGGTGGCGGCGAAGACCCTGGCGGGTTGCTGGGATTCGACGATCTTCTTGTCGGGTGCCCAGATTCTGTCTTCGACGGCCTGTAGGCCCAGTCCGTCGACCGGGCCGTCGCCGTAGACGGCCGGGTCGAAGGCGGCCATCCAGTACAGCCGCAGCGTCGTGGCCGACGTCGGTGCGCGCACGGAGAACAGCACGGTGCGCGGGCCGCTCGCGTCGCCGAGCCAGACCGCGAACGGCAGCTCGATCCGGTACTGGAAGAGCGTCTCGCCGACGGGGCGGCGCCCGTCCGGGCCCGGCTCGGCGACGGGGTTCACGCTCGGGTAGCGATAGTCCGCCTCCACCGTCCAGGCCGTGCGGCGCACCGGGTACGGCTCGACGGCGAGCGCCTCGCCATTGCCGAACGTGTCGGTGTGCAGGACCGAAAAATGCCCGATGGCGCAGAAGAAACATCAACAAGGGTGCATGACCCATCAGAGGCTTGCCGCCACCGTGGCTCCCAGCTCCCAGCAGGCTGCACGGGAGGCCTGGTCCACCGGCCCCGTGACGAGAACGGGAGGCAGGACCTGCTTCCGCTTCAAGCCCCTTGCGGTGGTCTCGACGCCCCGGACCGCGCCGCCCCGTCAGCGTAGGGGCGCGTCAACCGCGCCCCACGCGAGGCCATGCACCCGATTCTCGTCGAACGAGTTCGGATCTCTAGAGTTCGGACGCAGGATCCGCATTCCCAGGTGTGCAGGAGGATGCTGACGGTGACGGCGACACCAGCGCGTGACCGGTTGGCCAGGACGTTGCGCGGTGACGCAGAGCCCGCGTTCGGCGCGGCGCTGACGGCGAGGACGGATGACCTGAGTCTTGAGGTCGAGGGCGTCGGCCCCGTCGCGTTCCCGGTGCGGCCCGCGCAGGCCCGCGAGCTGCTCCGCCTCGGTCACCCTGCCCGTTTCGGCCGCGGCGAGGAGACGCTGACCGACCGCGGCGTCCGGGACACCTGGGAGATCCCGAAGGACCTTGTTCGCGCGAGGTGGGACGACGACGCGCTGAACGCCATCCTGACAACGGCGAAAGACGAGCTGGGCCTGCCGATCGCCGCCGAGCTGACGGCCGACCTTCATTCCCTTCTCGTGTATGAGCCGGGCCAGTTCTTCCGCGCCCATCAGGACAGCGAGAAGGACGACTCGATGATCGGCACCCTGGTGGTGACGCTGCCGTCCAGTTACACCGGCGGCGAGCTGGTGGTGCGCCATCTCGAGGAGAAGAAGATCTACCGGGGCTCGAAGACGGCGCTGTCACTGGTCGCCTTCTACGCCGACTGCCGGCACGAGGTCCTCGAGGTGCGGTCGGGGTACCGGATCGCGCTCACCTTCAACCTCCTGCTTGGCGGTGATACCGCCTTGCCGGAGGGCGACGAGGGAGCAGTCGCCGAGCTGGCCGCTTTCCTTGGCGAGCATTTCGGCACGCCCATGTCCAGCCGCTACGGCCCGCGCGCGGCCACCTCGCCAAGCCGGCTCGTCTACCTCCTCGACCACGAGTACACCCCCCGTGCGCTGGGCTGGAGCGGGCTGAAGGGGGCCGATGCCGCACGCGGGTCCCTGCTGCGGGCCGCGGCCGACCGGGCAGGGTGCGAAGCCTTCCTCGCGCTCGCCGACATCAAGACGACGCACAGCGCCTACGAGGCCGACGACGACTACGAGTACCGAGGCTGGTACTGGGATGGCGATTCCGATGATGACGAGGTCGAGGACTCGGGCGGCCCGGGCGACTACGAGATCCAGGAGCTGATCGACTCCGAGGTAGCCCTCACGCACTGGACCGGCCCGGACGGTACCCGACTGGAGAAGACCTCGCTCTTTGTGGGGAGCGACGAGGTATGCGCGTCCATCGAGACCAACGACTTCGAGCCCTACTCGTCGGAGTACGAGGGCTACATGGGCAACTGGGGAAACACGCTGGACCGCTGGTACCACCGGGCCGCGGTCGTCGTCTGGCCCCGGGAGCAGGCCTTCGCGAACCGCGCCGAAACCTCGCCGTCTTGGGCTCTCGACGAACTCGCCGTGATGGCGGTCTCCGGTGATCTCTCAGGCGCCCGGGCCGCCGCAGCGACGCTCCAGCCGTTCTGGGACAGCTCGCTGGGCGCCCGGACGCCGGACGACAAGGAGAGGATCTCCGGACTCTTCGGTAAGGCGCTGCGGGCGGCAAGCGTCGTGGCGGACCCGGCGACAGCCACGATGCTGCTGGCCCCGTTCCGCGCGGAAAGCCTGACCACTGGCGACATCGACGCATTCGGAAGGCTCGTCAGCGGTTACGGCCAGCTGTGGACCGCCGGGCTGCTGCGGACTTGGTTCGCGGCGCAGCCGGGGTGGGCATACGCCGGCGGACCGGAACGGCAGCGGTGGGTGGCGGACGAGCTCCCTGGTCTGTGCGCGGGGCTGCACGCCGCGCACAGGCCGGCGCCGCGGCGGCACGGCAGCTCCTCGACTTGGTATGGAAGTGGGCCGCCAAGGACATCGACACAACGCTCGCGTCGTCGTCCCCCGGCTGCCGCGACAAGGCACTCGCCGCCCTGGCCAGACCGCTCGCCTCCGTACTGACAGCCGCCGCCGCGATGACGGATATGGGCACTCGGGACGCGGTGGCCGGCCATCTCCGGCAGAAAGGCGATGCCGTCACCGGGCTGGAGATGCCGGCGCTGCGCGCCGCGGCGGAGCTGCCCCACGACGGCGCACACGGCGAGGCCGGCTTCACCGACCTGGCCGCCGACTGCGCGGCACGGCTGCGTGCCCGGCTGGCTCAACCGCCACGCGCGTCCGGTGACTGGTCGATGGAACCACCCGGGGGCGGCTGCTCCTGCGACCTGTGCGGCACCCTTCGGGCATTCCTGGCAGACCCGGACCGGCGCACGTTCGAGTGGCCGCTCGCAGAGAAACGCAGGCAGCACCTCCACTCCCGCATCGACGCCGCCGAACTACCCGTCAGCCACGTCACGAGGAGGCAGGGCCGCCCCTACACCCTCGTTCTCCGCAAGACCGACGCGCTGTTCACCGACGAGGCCGAGGCACGGGCCAGGGACCAGGAGAACCTGGAGTGGCTCGCGGCAGCATGGAATCTCGGCACTTGATCCTCTGACGGTCTGACCAGCGCGGGCCGGTAGCAGCGCAGGCACCCGCGTCAGTCAGCTTCTCGCGGCACGCTGGCGAACCGCTCGACGTAGCGATGCACCGCCCGGGCACCAGCTACGCCCCGCCCGCCGCTCGCCCAGGTGCTCGACAGCGAGCGCTATCCGCCGGCGAGCCGGGTCGGCACCGCCGCTGGCGAGGCTCGCGGCAGCGCGCGCAGTATCGCTTCGGCCTGGCCCGCGTTCTCGACGGTTTGGCCCTCCTCATCGAGCCCGCCAAGCCGCAGCAACCCGAAAACGCCTGATCCCGCTCCGCCGGCCGGATGTCGCTGGTCACCAATCGGCCATCAGCGATGCGGCAGCGGTGGCGCCGAGGTCCCAACAAGCTTGGCAGGCAGCGGCGTCGGCCTCGCCGACCATCGACAGCGGATCGCACAGGCGTCTCCCCCTTCAGCCCAGCCGATCGGCCACCGAGTGGTCCGATCCCGCTCAGGCGCACGGGCCGCGGGGTCGGGCACAATCTTCCCAGAGGAGGTGAGCATGCATCCGTTGATCGAGGCCAGGCGGGCGGAGATCCAAGGACTCTGCCGTCGGCTCGGCATCCGCCGCCTCGACCTCTTCGGCTCCGCGACCGGCGAAGCCTTCGACCTGGACAGCAGCGACGTCGACGTCCTCGTCGAGTTCGACGCGGACCGCGCCGGATTCGACTACTACGCCACCTACTTCGCCCTCAAGGAGGGACTCGAGCGCCTGCTGGGCCGCGCCGTTGACGTCGTCAGCGTGACCAGCATCCGCAACCCCTACTTCCGCGACCAGGTCATGCGCACCAGGCAGCCGCTGTATGCCGCCTGACCCGCGCAAGTATCTCTGGGACGCCGCGAACGCGGCCGAACTCGCCAGAGGCTTCGCCCACGGCCAGACCTTCGTCGACTATCGGGCGAACGCGATGCTCCGCGCCGCCGTCGAGCGCGAGTTCGAGATTATCGGCGAGGCGTTCAACCAGCTCTCCAAGGTCG
>NZ_JASNFO010000091.1:0-37091 GCF_032027725.1 Pseudofrankia coriaricola
GCGACGCGTGGTGGGGGCTGGCGCGTGCTGCGGCTTTGGGTTGGTGACGTCACGGCGACGAGCAACCGAGCTGGCGCGGAGGCGCGCCTCCGCGGAGGCCCTCCTACGAGCGAAGCGATGTAGGGGGGCCGCAGCGGAGGTCGCCGGAGCGCACGTTCGCGGAGGAGGACGGCGCGCGGAGGTCCCGTGGGAGCGAAGCGAGTACGGGGCCGGAGCGCGCCGCCCGCACGGAGCGAACCAATGTCACAGCCCGAACGTGCCATGGAAACGGGCGATTTCGCGTCCGTCGGTCCACCACGGTCGGTCGGCGGGACACCGCGGTGGACGGCGTCGGCACGGCCGGTGCCCGAGCCGGTGCGCATCTGGCGGCGGATTACGTGGTTTCGTCGGCCCAACCTGGGAACATCGACCACGGGCCGACCGACCCCTTGGCGCGGACGCACCCAGGGTACGCCCTCCCGGCCCACAACTTGGGGCATCCGGTGGTCTCACTGAGTTCACGTTGGGGTGTCGCCATTTGCCATCTGGGAGGCGGATCATTGGGGCGTGGTTCGCCTGGATAAGGTCGATGTGATGATCGGACGTTCAGTAGGCCGGGTCGTCATCTCCGACGTCACCCCGGCCGTCTCGTGTGGCCGTTGGCCCTCGCGCGCGGTGATCGGCGAAACCATCACCGTGGGCGCTACCGTGTTTCGGGAAGGTCACGACCTCATCGGGGTGAACGCGGTGCTGTCAGGCCCAGACGGGCTTGGCGCACCGTTCACCCGGATGCGGCTGGTCGCGGCCGGAACCGATCGTTATGAAGCCGATCTCACAGTAACCGCGCAGGGCCTGTGGGGCTTCCGGATCGAGGCGTGGGCGGATCCCCTCGCGACCTGGGTGCACGGCATCGAGCTGAAGGTGGGCGCGGGACAGACCACCGACGAGCTTGCCGTCGACTTCGAGGACGGCGCGCGCCTGCTGTTGCGCGCGCTGCCCGGGGTGCCCGAGAGCGAGCGGGCGGCGGTGGCGCGCGCCGCCGCCGCGCTGCGCGACGACTCCGTCGACGATCCCTTCGCGCGCATCACCCCCGCGTGCGACCCGGAGCTCACCGACCTGCTGGCCCGCTACCCGATGCGGGAGCTGGTGACCCGCTCACCGCTGCAGCGGGTCTGGGTCGACCGCGAGCGCGCGCTCTACGGGAGCTGGTACGAGCTCTTCCCCCGGTCCGAGGGCGCGTCCCTGGACCCGCCCCGCTCGGGCACCTTCCTCACCGCGGCGGAACGGCTGCCCGCGATCGCCGAGCTGGGCTTCGACGTCGTCTACCTGCCGCCGATCCACCCGATCGGCGAGGTGAACCGCAAGGGCCCGAACAACACCCTCGTCCCCAGCCCCGATGACCCGGGCTCGCCCTGGGCGATTGGCAGCGAGCACGGCGGCCACGACGCCGTGCACCCCGACCTGGGAACACTCGAGGACTTCGACCAGTTCGTCGCGCGGGCCCGCTCGCTGGGCATGGAGGTCGCGCTGGACCTGGCACTCCAGTGCGCTCCCGACCACCCGTGGGCCAAGCGGCACCCAGAATGGTTCACGGTGCGTTCCGACGGTTCGATCGCGTACGCCGAGAACCCGCCGAAGAAGTACCAGGACATATATCCGCTGAACTTCGACACGGACCCCGCGGGCATCTACCGGGAGGTCCTGCGAGTGGTCCGCCACTGGACCGCGCACGGTGTTCGCATATTCCGGGTGGACAACCCGCACACGAAGCCGGTGGAGTTCTGGGAGTGGCTCATCCGCGAGGTGAAGGCGACGGAGCCGGACGTGCTCTTCCTCGCGGAGGCTTTCACCCGGCCGGCCATGATGCACACGCTGGCGAAGGTGGGATTCACCCAGTCGTACACCTATTTCACCTGGCGCAATGCGAAGTGGGAGCTCGAGGAGTATGCTCGCGAGCTCGTCGAGGGCGCGCACTACATGCGGCCCAACTTCTTCGTGAACACCCCGGACATCCTGAGCGAGTACCTGCAGCACGGCGGCCAGGCGGCGTTCCGGATCCGCGCGGCGCTGGCGGCGACGCTCTCCCCGACCTGGGGCGTGTACGCGGGGTACGAGCTCTACGAGCGCGTGCCGGTACGCCCGGGCAGCGAGGAGTACCTCGACTCGGAGAAGTACCAGTACCGCCCGCGCGACTGGGCCGCGGCCGAACGTAGCGGGGCGTCGCTCGCGCCCTACCTGCGCAGGCTCAACGCCGTCCGGCGCGCCCACCCGGCACTGCACTGGCTGAGCAACCTGCACCTCCACCATGCGGATGGCGACGAGATCATCGCGTACTCGAAGCGGTCCGGAACCGGACCGGACGCCGACGTCGTCATCGTCATCGTCAACCTTGACCCGCATGCGGCCCGGGAGACAACAGTGCGACTTGACATGCCCGCCCTCGGTCTCGAGTGGTGGGACACCTTCGACGTCCGGGACGAGATCACTGGCGCCACCTACACGTGGGGCAAGGAGAACTACGTCCGGCTCGACCCGTTCGTCGAGCCAGCGCATGTGCTGACGTTGGCGCGGCGCTCGTGACTGGCGACGGGGGGCCGGGGGCCGGGCCGGAGACCGGAGCCGAGCCGCTGCTCGGCGACCGGCTTTCCAGCGACCCGCTCTGGTACAAGCGGGCGGTCTTCTACGAGGTGCTGATCCGGGGCTTCGCCGACTCCAACGGCGACGGCACCGGCGACATCCGCGGACTGATCAGCAAGCTGGACTACCTGCAGTGGCTCGGCGTCGACTGCCTGTGGCTGCTGCCCATCTACGAGTCGCCCCTGAAGGACGGCGGCTACGACATCTCCGACTACTTCCAGATCCTGCCCGAGTTCGGGGACCTGGGGGACTTCGTCGAGCTGGTCGACCAGGCACACAGGCGGGGTATCCGGATCATCGCCGACCTGGTGCTGAACCACACGTCCGACCAGCACCCCTGGTTCCAGGCGTCGCGGTCGGACCCGGCGGGCCCGTACGGCGACTTCTATGTCTGGTCGGACACGGACGACCGCTACCCGGACGCCCGGATCATCTTCGTCGACACGGAGAAGTCCAACTGGACGTGGGACCCGGTGCGCGGCCAGTACTACTGGCACCGGTTCTTCTCCCACCAGCCGGACCTGAACTTCGACAACCCCGACGTCCAGGACGCCATGCTGGAGGTCCTGCGCTTCTGGCTGGATCTCGGGATCGACGGGTTCCGCCTCGACGCGGTGCCCTACCTCTACGTCCAGGACGGCAGCAACGGCGAGAACCTGCCGGAGACCCACGAGTACCTGCGGCGGGTCCGCAAGGAGATCGACGCCAAGTACGCCGACCGGGTCATGCTCGCCGAGGCGAACCAGTGGCCGTCGGACGTCGTGCAGTACTTCGGCAACGACGACGAGTGCCACATGGCGTTCCACTTCCCGCTGATGCCGCGCATCTTCATGGCGGTGCGCCGGGAGTCGCGCTACCCGATCTCCGAGATCCTCGCGCAGACGCCGGCTATCCCGCCGAACTGCCAGTGGGGCATCTTCCTGCGCAACCACGACGAGCTCACCCTTGAGATGGTGACCGACGAGGAGCGCGACTACATGTACACCGAGTACGCAAAAGACCCGCGCATGAAGGCGAACATCGGCATTCGCCGCCGGCTCGCCCCGCTGCTGGACAACAGCCGCGACCAGATGGAGCTGTTCACCTCGCTGCTGCTGTCGCTACCCGGTTCCCCGGTGATCTACTACGGCGACGAGATCGGCATGGGCGACAACATCTACCTGGGTGACCGGGACGGTGTGCGCACCCCGATGCAGTGGTCGCCGGACCGCAACGGCGGCTTCTCCACCGCCGACCCGGCACGGCTCTACCTGCCGCCGATCATGGACCCGGTCTACGGCTACCAGGGCCTGAACGTCGAGGCGGGGACGCGGCTGTCGACGTCATTCCTGTCCTGGACGAAGCGGATGATCGAGGTGCGCAAACGGCACCAGGTCTTCGGCCTCGGCGCTTTCGAGGAACTGGCCGCGTCGAACCCGTCCGTGTTCGCCTATGTGCGTACCCTCGGCGACGACCGGGTGCTGTGCGTCGCGAACCTCTCCCGGTTCGCCCAGCCGGTGGAGCTGGACCTGCGGCGATTCGAGGGAATGGTTCCGGTGGAGTTGCTCGGCCGGGTGCATTTCCCCCCGATCGGCGAGCTGCCCTACCTGCTCACCCTGCCCGGCCACGGCCACTACTGGTTCGCCCTCACGACGGCCGGGGAATTCACCCCCTGAACGAGGGGTACGAAGCACCCTGTCCGCCGGGCACCGCGCGTCCGATGGTTCCAGCAGAGGGCTGTCGTCGTGGGAAGCGCCTGGGTCTGGTTGAGTCAGCGCCAGGTTCGCGCGGCGACTGCCTACGGTTGGGCACCGTTTGCCATCCCCGCGAAAATCAGTTGAACAAGTGCTGTCTCCCGGGCGGCATGTCCGTTAGGTTGACAGACAGGCAGTACGCCCGTTCCGGTGCGGCCCACCGCGGCCGCTGGCGAAGGCCGGCTTCATGGTGGGCGCCGCATATGTTCGCCGAAGGCGATCCCGTCCGCCCAGGGCGGCTGCCGGCCACTGACGTCAAGCTCGAACTTCAGCCGGACCGCTGGGGGCAGCCGGAGCGGCCGCCGCAAGGTCGCCGGTCTTGGTCGGCCTCTCGGGGGAACCACTGAACTGAACAGTGCTTACATCCGATGCACGCGGGGAGTACCTCCTCCGTCGATCCGCCCACTCTGACCCCGGTTCGCTCGGGTTCACCCGGTCGGTGGGGGATCACGGACCCGCGGGACCGGCGAAGCCGATCCCGCGGGAACCCGGCCCGCGGCTCCGGGGACGACGGCTCTCCGGCTGTGCGACCAACCTGCCACTGGGTCGCACCGCTCCTGGACCTGTGACATCGCGTAGGCCTCCGGCAGTGCGGCGAAAACATGATCGCATTGCCTCCGGCCAAAGGGAGGTCGACCGTGCGAGACCACTCCGAGCTCGGGTCTCTGCTGACAGACTGGCTACCCAAACAGCGCTGGTTCGCGGGCAAGGGCCGCCCCGGCGCGCGACTGGAGATCCGCCAGGACGTCGGGGTCTCCGACCTGCTACGCCATCTGGTCGTCGAGGTCCGTTATGACGACGGCGGGCCGGCCGACAACTACCAGGTCCCGCTGGTGATCCGGCCCGACGCGCCGCACGGGCACTCCGGCTTCCTGCTGGGTGAGGCATCGAGCGGGCTGGTCTACGACGGGCTGCACGACCCGGACGGCAGTGCCGCCCTGCTCGACTTCCTCGCCGCCCAGCGCAGCCGGGACGGGCTGGCCGCGCATGCCGTGACGCCGCTGGCCGAGCTGCCGGCGCACTCCGTCGGCGCCGAGCAGTCCAACACGTCGATCATCTATGGCGAGGCGTACATCCTGAAGGTGTTCCGCCGGCTCTGGCCTGGTGTGAACCCCGACCTCGAGGTGACCAGGGCGCTGGCCGACGCGGGCAGCCCGCACGTCGCCCGCCCGCTCGCCTGGCTCGACGGGCGCCTCTCCGGACCCGCCTCCGCAACCTCGGCGACCGAGGCGACCGAGGACGACGCGGCCGCCGCCGAGGCGGCAGCCGCGGGCATCGAGACCGCCGGCGGCGACCCGGACGGGCCGACCACGTTCGCGTTCATGCAGGAGTACCTGCGAAGCGGCACCGAGGGCTGGAAGCTCGCGCAGACGAGCGTGCGGGACCTCTACGCCGAGGGCGACCTACACGCCGACGAGGTGGGCGGTGACTTCGCCGGCGAGTCCGAGCGGCTGGGCCATGCCACCGCGGAGGTACACACGCTGCTCGCCCGCTGCTTCCCCACCGTCCCCGTCGACCGCGCGACGCTGCGCGCGACAGCCAGCCAACTGCATTCCCGGCTCGACGTGGCGCTGGCCGGCGTTCCGCGGCTCGCCCCTTACGAGGCCGGCGCCCGCGCCGCCTTCGAGGCGCTGGCCACCGAGACCTCGGCGCCACCGTTCCAGCGGGTCCACGGCGACCTGCACCTGGGCCAGGCGCTGCGCACCGACAGCGGCTGGGTGCTGTTCGACTTCGAGGGTGAGCCCGCCCGGCCGGTGCCGGAACGGCGCCGGCTGGCCTCACCGCTACGCGACATCGCGGGCATGCTCCGCTCGTTCGACTACGCGGCCCAGTCAATGCTGCTGGAGCGCCAGGGCGAGGAGGGGCTCGGCTATCGCGCCCGCGAGTGGGCCGACCGCAACCAGGGAGCCTTCCTCGCCGGCTACCAGGCCGGCAGCGGTCTCGACCTGGCGGCGTTCGAGGTCGCGCTGCGCGCCTTCGAACTCGACAAGGCCGTCTACGAGGTGCTGTACGAGGCGCGGCACCGGCCGGCCTGGATAGAGATCCCACTCGGGGCGGTGCGCCGCCTCACCTCGCTGCGCCCGCCGCTGGCGACGGGATCGGCCGCGGTATGAGGCCCGCGCGGCCTCGCGTGGCGACCCCGTTCCGGGGGCATACCACGTGAAACCGCCAGGGGACGGGGCCGGCAGGCCCGGTCGCGCGGCCCTCGGCCGCCGCGGCGAGAAATTTGGTGACGCAAGCCGGACAAGCTTGGGAGAAGCAGTGATCGACACCGACGACGGTCGCCCCAGGCCATCGGCCGCCGGCCCGGCCCGCGAGATGGTGGGCGCCACGGCCGGGCAGCCCGCGAGCTCAGACGGAGCGGCCGGACGGTCGCCGGCCGCCGAGGGCCGCCCGCCGGCCTCCGCCGCGCCGGCTGTCCTCGCCCCGCGGCCCGATGTTGACCTGCCCCGCGCCGACCTCGACCGGCTGGTCAACGGGCGCCACCATGACCCGCACGGGGTCCTGGGCGCCCACCAGGCCGGTGACTGGACCATCGTGCGGGCCCTGCGCCCGGACGCGGTGGGCGTCGCCGTGGTCGTTGGCGAGGAGCGGTACGAGGCGACCCGGCTGCACAGCGGCGGTGTCTTCGCCGTCGCCGTCCCCTGGGGCCAGGTGCCGAACTACCGGCTGGAGGTCGGCTACCCCGACGGGCGCTACCTCGTCGACGATCCCTACCGGTACCTGCCGACGGTCGGCGAGATCGACCTGCATCTGATCGCCGAAGGCCGCCATGAGCGGCTGTGGACCGTCCTGGGCGCGCACGTGCGCCGCTACGCCGCCGAGGACGGCCGGGTGGTCAGCGGGATCAGCTTCGCTGTCTGGGCGCCCAACGCGCGCGGCGTGCGGGTGGTCGGCGACTTCGACTTCTGGGATGGCCGAGCCTTCCCGATGCGCTCGCTGGGCCACACCGGCATCTGGGAGCTGTTCGTGCCCGGCATCGACACCGGCACCCGCTACAAGTACGAGATCCTCGGTTTCGACGGGGTCTGGCGGCAGAAGGCCGACCCGATGGCCATGCACACCGAGACCCCGCCGGCGACCGCCAGCGTGGTGTACGAATCCGACTACTCCTGGTCGGACGAGGCGTGGATGGCCGAACGCGCCGGCACGCTCTGGCACGCGGCGCCTGTGTCCGTCTACGAGGTGCATCTGGGCTCGTGGCGCCGTGGTCTGTCCTACCGCCAGCTGGCCACCGAGCTGGTCGACTACATCAAGGAAACCGGGTTCACCCACGTCCAGTTCCTGCCGGTCGCCGAGCACCCGTTCGGCGGCTCCTGGGGCTACCAGGTCTCCGCGTACTACGCGCCGACCTCCCGGTTCGGCAGCCCCGACGACTTCCGCTACCTGGTGGACGCGCTACACCAGGCCGGCATCGGGGTGCTCGTCGACTGGGTGCCCGCGCACTTCCCGCGGGACAACTGGGCCCTCGGCCGGTTCGACGGCACGCCGCTGTACGAGCACGGCGACCCGCGCCGCGGCGAGCACCCGGACTGGGGCACCTTCGTCTTCGACTTCGGCCGCTCCGAGGTACGCAACTTCCTGGTCGCGAACGCCCTGTACTGGTTCGAGGAGTTCCACATCGACGGCCTGCGGGTGGATGCCGTCGCCTCGATGCTCTACCTCGACTACTCCCGCCCAGAGGGCCAATGGGTGCCGAACATCCACGGCGGCCGGGAGAACCTGGACGCGGTGGCATTCCTGCAGGAGGTCAACGCGACGGTCTACCGCAAGGCGCCCGGCGCGATGATGATCGCCGAGGAGTCCACGTCCTGGCCCGGCGTGACCCGCCCGACCCACCTCGGCGGCCTCGGCTTCGGGTTCAAATGGAACATGGGCTGGATGCACGACACGCTCGACTACATGACCAAGGCGCCCATCTACCGGATGTACCACCACAACCAGGTCACGTTCTCGATGGTCTACGCCTACTCCGAGAACTACATGCTGCCGTTCAGTCATGACGAGGTCGTGCACGGCAAGGGCTCGCTGCTCGGCAAGATGCCCGGCGACCGCTGGCAGCAGCTGGCGAACCTGCGCGCGCTCTATGCCTACATGTGGGCACATCCCGGCAAGCAGCTGCTGTTCATGGGCAGCGAGTTCGCCCAGGAGCGGGAATGGGACGAGTCGACAACGCTCGACTGGTACCGCCTCGACGACCCGGGCCACCGCGGCGTCTCCCGCCTGGTCACCGACCTCAACCGCGCCTACCGCGCCACGCCGGCGCTGTGGACCCGCGACAACGAGCCGAGCGGCTTCGGCTGGATCGACGCCAACGACGCCGAGAACAACGTCCTGTCGTTCCTTCGCCTCGGCGACCAGCCCGTGACCGGCCACCCGAACTCCCATGGGGCACCCCCGCGCCCCGAGGCCGCCGCGACCGAGCCCGCGGCCGCCGGCCACGGGCCGACGATGCTCGCCTGCGTCACGAACTTCTCCGGTGCACCGCACTACGGCTACCGGCTCGGCCTGCCCCGCGCCGGGCGCTGGCGGGAGGTCCTGAACACCGACGCCAGCGGCTACGGCGGCGCCGGCCAGGGCAACCTCGGCGCGGTGTATGCCTCCGACGAGCCTCACCACGGCCAGCCCGCCTCGGCCCCACTCACCCTCCCGGCTCTGGCGACCATCTGGTTCGCATACGAGGGTGAGGAGTAGGGGTATTTCTGGTCCGCTCCGGAACAAGCCTCGGGCCGGTCGGGAAGGTTGTTGCTGGTTCGCTCCGTCCGGGCACGGCCCTCCGGCAGCCCGCTCGCCTGGCGGCTCGCGGGCTACCTCCGGGCCGTGTCCTCCTGCGCTCACGGGCGCTCCGGCGACCTCGCTGCGGCCCAACCACGTTCGCTTCGCTCCGTGGCCGGGCCTCCGCGAGGCGCGCCTCCGCGCCCAGCACGGTCACCCGCCGCTGAACGTCACCCGTCCGAAGCAGACCCATCCGTAGGGCCACTTCGCTTCGCTCGTGGGGACGTCCCCGGAGGCGCGACCACGAGCGCAGCGAAATGGTCCCGCCCGGCGTGCGGCTTCGGCTTCGTGACGTGCGACAGAACGCAACCGCGCTGGGCGCGGAGGCGCGCCTCGCGGAGGCCCTCCTACGAGCGAAGCGACGTAGGGGGGCCGCAGCGAGGTCGCCGCAGCGCCCGTGAGCGCAGGAGGACGGCGCGCGGAGGTCCCGTGGGAGCGAAGCGAGTACGGGACCGGAGCGCTCCGTCCGGACGGAGCGAACCAAAAACAACCTTCCCGCCCAACCCCGCCCAACTACGACTACAACCCCAGCAACAACCTTCCCGTCCAACCCCGGCCGACCCCAACCCCGACCCACGTCCGCCAACCATCCCGGCTGGGGCGGAGCCGCGAACCAGCTAGAACAAAGCCGCTGCCAGGGCTCGCCTGGCCGGGGCCACTGCCGGGTCCGCGTCGCCGAGGGCCTGGAACAGGCCGACGAGGTGAGCACGAGCCTTCTCGCGCTCATCGCCCGAGGCGCGCCGGACGAACGCGACCAGCTGGCCGAACGCCTCCTCGACCTGCCCCTGCGCGATCCTCAGGTCGGCGGCGGCGAGAGCCGCGTCGACATCGTCGGGGTTGGCGGCGACCCGGCGCAGCACGTCCGCGGGGTCCAGCCCGCCGACCCGCTCAAGCAGGGTCACCCGGGCGAGACCGAGGGTCGCCTCCGGGTCGGCCGGCGCCTCGGCGAGGCGGGCGCGAAACGCCGCGGCCGCCGCCGGCAGGTCGCCGCGCTCAAGTGCCTCGTCGGCGGCGGCCAGATTCGGGTCGCCCGCGGGGCCCGCGGCACCCGGCTCGCCGCCGAGCGCCTCCGCGACGAGGGCCAGCAGCTGGTCCAGCCAGCCGCGTACCTCCCGCTCCGGCAGCGCCCCGGTGAACTCACCGATGATGCGGCCGCCGACGACGGCCTTCACCGCCGGGATGCCCTGGACGCCGGCGGCCTGCGCGAGGCCGGGGTTGGCGTCCACGTCGATCCTGGCGAGCACCCACCGCCCGCCGTCCGCCTCGGCCAGGCGCTCCAGCACCGGGCTGAGCTGCTTGCACGGGCCGCACCACGACGCCCAGAAGTCCAGCACCACCGGCACCTGCATCGACCGGTTGACGACCTCCTGGGCGAAGGTCGCCTCGGTGACGTCGATGACCATCGGCCCGCCGGGCGCCCCACCCCCCGGGGCACCGGGAGGAGGCGCGCCGGCCGCGGCCTGGCGGGCCGCCGCCGGTGGTGGCGATGGTGGCGATGCCGGCTTCGGGTCGAGCGGCACCGCGCCAGCCAGCCGCAGCCCACCGAGCCGGTCCGGGAGCGGGCCGGCCTGGGCACGCGAGGGCTGGGCACGCGAGGGCTGTGCGCCTGGCGGGCGTCCGGGGACAGGAGGCCTACGTTGCATACCTACCATCGTGACATCTCCCACGGCACGTTGGCCGCGGCGCCCGCGAGAGTTTTCTCCGCGTCCAGCCGGCCATCGCCCGCTGGCCAGGCCCGCGCCGTCGCCCACGGCGGCCGGGCGCCGCACAAAATGATCACTAACCCGGCCCCCGGGAACGAACTCACCCGCGCCGCGACGACGCCGGGCCGCGGTCAGGGCTCCAGATAGTGCTCGACGGTTGCCACCTTGGCATGAAGCGCGTCGACGGTGCCAGGGCGGATGTCCGCCTTGAGGACAAGGCTCACCCGCCCGGCGCGGGCGGCGACCGCCGCCGTCGCCCTGCGCACGACGTCCATGACCTCGTCCCACTCCCCCTCGATCGTCGTGAACATCGAGGTGGTCTCGTTCGGCAGGCCACTGGCCCGCACCACCCGGACGGCCTCGGCCACCAAGGCGCCGACATCCTCGCCCGCACCGATCGGGGTCACGCTGAACGCCACAAGCATGGTCTCGGCTTACCACGTCCGCGTCGCGGCCGATCCCGCTCCCGCCGGTTCCGCCCTGTCCGGCCCGCCGGTCCGGCGGCCGCCTCGGCTCCGCGAGGTCTCCAGGAGGCCGGCCGGGAGTTCGGCGATCAGAGAAGTCCGCCGCGAGGTCGGAGACCGGCTACCTGGCGGGCGCCCAACGTTTCGGCTCGCGCCGAGGCTCCGACCAGCCAGTCGGCGGGGGCGGAGGGCCGACCACATAGCGGGAACTACGATACGTACCCACAACCGGCCGCCTCGCCGTCATCGGGCACGCTTCGAACACGCGTGGCGGCGGACACGATCCAGCACGTGACGTAAGCGCCAAGCCCGGCCGGCAGCGGTAACGAATGGTCGCGCTGCGGTCCACGATGAAGCTACGGCCGGCCTTGCTACGCAAACCCGCCACAACGCCGGATGACGGCACGCCCTACTATTGGCCGCCGTGGGACGGACACAGGCAGCGCTGACCCGCCGAGGGGTCTCGGCGGGCACTGCCGTGTCCCTCCGTCCAGCCACACCACACCGTCGCGGTCGGTCCGAAGGGATCTCGCGCCACGGGCAGCCCAACGGGATGTGGTCCAGGTGAGCACCCGCACGTTGTTGGACGCGTTGAACGACCTCGTGGTTGTAGTCGGCACCGACGGCCGGCTCCTCGATGTCGGCGCGGCCGCACGCGCCTTCCTCGGCGACCGGCTGGCCGGGGTCACCTGCCTACGCGAGCTCGCCGGCGTCGTCGAGCCCTCAGCCGAGGCGGCCCCCGACGCGGTGCTGGACACGCTGACGCACACGGGCGAGTGGCGCGGCTCGGCCAACCTGCTCGACATGGCCGGCAACCCGGCACCGTTCGACGTCACGATCCGGGCCGACCGGGCCGGCTGGGTGGTCTTCGTGGCCAGGGAAACCACCGACCGACAGGCTCGGGCCGCGGCCGAGCGGGACTCCCGGGCCAAGGACGAGTTCATGGCCCGGCTGGGACACGAGCTGCGCACCCCGCTGAACGCCATGCTCGGTTTCGCCCAGCTGCTCGAGCTCGAGCAGCTGCCCGACGGCGTGCTCGACGACGTCCAGCGGATCATCACTGGCGGCCGGCACATGCAGGCGATCATCGACGACGTGCTGGACCTCGCCCGGCTGCGCGCCGGCCGCGGCGACATCACCAAGGCGCCGGTCAACGTCCTCGACATCGTCGAGGGCGTCGTCGAGCTGGTCGAGCCGCTCGCCCAGCGGCGCGGCATCCGCCGGGTCATCGACCCCGCCGAGCCGCTGGTCGCCGACGCCGACCGGCGCCGCCTCTGGCAGGTGCTGCTCAACCTGCTCGGCAACGCGATCAAGTACGGGCGCGACGGCGGCACGGTCCGGGTCGGCATCGTCCCGGTCACCGGCGGCCGGCTGCGCATCGAGGTCGAGGACGACGGGCAGGGCCTCCCCCAGGAGGCGATGAGCCGGCTCTTCCGCCCCTTCGAGCGGCTCGGCGCCGAGCACTCTCGGATCGAGGGCAGCGGGCTCGGGCTCGCCCTCTCGCACGCACTGGTCACGGCGATGGGCGGCGTGCTGACCGCCGCCAGCCGCCACGGCGTCGGCAGCGTCTTCGCCGTGGTGCTCGACGCCGTCGACGTCCGCTACCCGCACCCGGACCCCGACCTGGACATGTTCCCGCCGGGCATCGGCGGCCGGGTCCCCACCGACGCCGGCATGCGCGTGGTCCACATAAGCGGCGACCCGGCGATGCGCGCCCAGGTGAGCCAGACGCTCACCCGCACCTTCGCGGCGGACACCGTCAGCGTGCCGCGCGGCGTGCTGGCGCTCGACGCCGTCCACCGCGCGCGGCCCGACCTCATCATGATCGACCAGCAGCTCCCCGACACCACCGCCGCCGAGCTGCTCGCCCATCTCGCGGTCGACCCGACGGCCGGCGCGATCCCGACCGTCGTGCTGTCGGCCGCCGACGACCCGGTCGAGGTCCTGCGGCTGCGCCAGGCCGGCGCCCGCGACGTCGTTCCCTCCCCGATGGACACCGGCGCCCTCGTCATCGCGGTCAAGGGCGCCGCGGGCACCGCCACGGTTCCGGCGCTGGGGCACCAACCGGTCGCCCCCCACCACCCGGCCGCCCGGCGCCCCGCCTGAGGCCGTCCCGTGCCGGGCGCTCCGCGCCCGGCACCGGGCGCGGCCGTCGGGCGCGGAGCCCGACCTCCCAGCAGACCTCCCAGATCGCTCCGCGATCCGGCAGGGACCCCGGCTTCGCGATCCGGCAGGAACCCTGCTCCCTACGTGGTTTCGGGCCGGCGTGTATGGCGGTGGTCGGGCTTGTTCGAGGGCTGACGAGATGGCTGAGTCAGCACAGCGCTGATGCGCCGTCACCGGTCGAGTCGGTCGCTCCCCGAGGCCCGGCCGCCGATCTCCGTGCTTGCCACTCAGGCTGGTTGTGGCCCTCTGTGGAGCTCGAAGTCGGCGAAGTCGAACCCGGGGGCCACGACACAGCCGACGAGGACGGCCTCCCCGGCCACGGGCTGGGCCGTCTGCCAGTGGCCGGCCGGAACGACCGCCTGGAGGGCGTCACCGGCGGCCGGATCGGGGCCCAGGACGACCCGTTCCGCGGGGACGGGATCGGGGCCCGAGCCGCCAAGGGTGAGGACAAGACGGCCGCCGCCCTGCCAGAGCCAGATCTCCGCGGAGGCGACCCGGTGCCAGGCGGACACCTCGCCCGGCTGGAGCAGGAACAGGATCGAGGTGGCGACCGCGCGGGTACCGCCATGCGCGGGGATCTCGTCGGGGCTCGCCCAGGTGCGCCGGTACCAGCCGCCTTCCGGGTGCGGAGCCAGCCCCAGCGTGTCGATCAGTGGATGACGGCCGATCGCGCTCACCGCTCCGTTCCGCCCGTGAGAGTGGCAAGGAGGTGGTCGGCGGCGGTCCAGGGGTCCAGGCGGCCGGCGACGACCTCCTGGGCGAGGGTGCCCAGGTCCCGCGTGCCGCGGGGATCACCGAAGCGGGCGCGCAGCGCCCCCAGAGCGATCTGCTCGATCTCGTCCGCCGCGCGCCGCTCGCGCCGACGGGTCAGCTCGCCGGTGGCCGCGAGCCAGCCGCGGTGGGCGGTGATGGCCTCGACCACCTCGGGAACGCCGCTCCCGTCGGCGGCGACGGTGCGCACCACCCGCGGGACCCAGTGGCCCGCGTCCCGCGCGGGCACGGGCGCGGCACCGCGGCCACGGCCACCGTTCCCGGCGGCCCGGGAAAGCGCGACCATGTTCTTCAGGTCGCGGTAGGTGTCGTCGGCACCGGGACGGTCGGCCTTGTTGACGACCAGGACGTCGGCGATCTCCAGAATGCCGGCCTTGGCCGCCTGGATGCCGTCGCCCATCCCGGGCGCCAGCAGGACCAGCGTGGTGTCGGCCAGCGAGGCGATGTCAACCTCGGCCTGGCCGACACCCACCGTCTCGATGAGCACGACGTCGTAGCCGGCCGCGTCGAGCACCCGCAGTACCTGCGGCGTCGCCCAGGACAGGCCGCCGAGATGACCGCGGGAGGCGAGCGAGCGGATGTAGACGCCCGGGTCGGTCGTGTGCGCCGTCATCCGCACCCGGTCGCCGAGCAGCGCGCCACCGGTGAACGGCGACGACGGGTCGACGGCCAACACCCCGACCCGCCGGCCGGCCCCCCGGAAGGCGGCCACCAGCGCCGACGTGGACGTCGACTTGCCGACCCCGGGCGAGCCTGTGATGCCGACGACCTCGGCACGCGCCGTCCGCGGCGCTAGCAGCCGCGAGATCTCCCGCAGCCACGGCGAGCTGTCCTCGACCAGCGAGATCAGCCGGGCGACCGCGCGCGGCGACCGGTCCTCGACCGCCGCGGCGACCAGCTCTGCCGGGCTCCCGTACGGCGCCGGCCTACCGGCGGCCGGCCCGGGCGTGTCCAACCTGGACGTCACCTGGGAACGAGGCCGGGTCAGGAAGCCGCCGGCACCCGCAGGATCAGCGCGTCGCCCTGGCCACCGCCGCCGCACAGCCCGGCCGCGCCGATGCCCCCGCCGCGGCGACGAAGCTCCAGCGCCAGCGTCAGGGCGATGCGTGCGCCGGACATGCCGACCGGGTGGCCGAGCGCGATCGCGCCACCGTTGACGTTGGTGACCTCGGAGGTGATGCCCAGCTCACGCATCGACTGGATGCCGACCGAGGCGAACGCCTCGTTGATCTCATACAGGTCGACGTCGGCCGGGGTGAGGCCCTCCTTCGCGAGCGCCGTCCTGATGGCGTTCGCCGGCTGCGACTGCAGAGAGGTGTCCGGGCCGGCGACGAAACCGTGGTGACCGATCTCGGCGAGGATGGGCAGGCCCAGCTCCTCGGCCTTCGCCCTGCTCATCACGACGACGGCGCAGGAACCGTCGGAGATCTGCGAGGACGAACCGGCGGTGATCGTGCCGTTCTTGTCGAACGCCGGGCGCAGCTTCGCGAGCGTCTCGGCGGTGGTGTCGCCACGCACGCCCTCGTCGTCCTTGACGATGATCGGGTCGCCCCTGCGCTGCGGCACCTCGACCGGGACGATCTCCTCGTCGAACAGGCCGTTCTTGGCGGCGGCCGCGGCGCGCTGGTGCGACAGCGCGGAGAACTCGTCCTGCTCGGCGCGGCTGATGTTCAGCGGCACGTTGTAGCGCTCGGTGGACACACCCATGCCGACCTGGTCGAGGGCGCAGGTCAGCGCGTCGTGCTCGGTGGCGTCGACCAGCGGCGCGGTGCCGTAACGGATCCCGGCGCGGCCGTTCAGCAGCATGTGCGGGGTGTTCGTCATCGACTCCATGCCGCCGGCGACGACGACGTCGTACTCGCCGCTGGAGACGTAGGTGTCGGCGAGCGCGATCGCGTCCAGGCCGGACAGGCACACCTTGTTGATCGTGATCGACGGCACGCTCAGCGGTATACCGGCCTTGGCCGCCGCCTGGCGCGCGGTCATCTGGCCGGAGCCGGCCTGGATGACCTGACCGAAGATGACGTACTGGACGGCGTCGCCCGCGATACCGGCCCGTTCGAGCGCGCCCTTGATCGCGATCCCGCCCAGCTCGGTCGCGGAGAAGCCCTTGAGCGCCCCGGAGAGCTTGCCGACCGGGGTCCGCGCTCCGGCCACGATGACCGAACCAGGCATGGCTGCCTCCTGGAGAGAACGATGGGAGGGAGGGAAAACTTTGTTCGCTGTGCTTGAAACCATAACGTGATCTTGGCCGACGTGCCGGCGGAGCGTGGCCAGCGACACCCTCGCCGGTCCCGACACCACCGCCTGCCCGGCCCGGCCGTGCGGGCCGCCACCGGTCCCAGCGCAACGTGCCCGTCCTAGCGTCAACGACCTGAGCGCTCCGCGCCATCCCGTTCCTGCTATCGCGCTGCCCGACGGGCGGGTTACCGGGTTACCGAAACGCCCGTCGCCAACCGGCCACCTCGCCAGCCAGGAACAAGCACCAGCCACGGGCATATACGTCAACGCCGGGCTCAGGCGGGCCGGGCGCGCCGGCGTCCGACGGTGGCGGCGCTCAGCGCCCCCACCTCAGCTGGACCAGCTACCGCAGCGGGCGGCGAAGGACGGGGTCGCGGAGGCGGCGGGCAGGGTGCTCCTCAACGGCGTACCCACCTTGGTCAGCCCGTCCATCGTCGCGGCGATGGTGGTCGTCGTGACGTCGTAGTTCGCGCCGCCGTCCGTCGACGTGCCGACGACCAGCTGGATGCCGCTGGCCGAGCAGCTGAACCCGGTGCCCGTGGTCGTGGACCCGGTCGAGATGGTGCCGGTGGTGACCGGCTGCGCCGCGGTGTCGTCCAGCTCGGAGATCTGGTCGAGCGCCATGAAACGCAGCACCGCGAACTGGTTGACGCCGCCCGAGGACCCGGTCTGCACGACCAGTTCGGAGAAGCCGTCTCCGTCGAGGTCAAAGCCGGCCCACTTGGTGGCCGTCGCCCCGTCCCGCAGGGTCACCGTCGCGGTCTCGCCACGGCTCAGGGCCACCTCGACGGTGGCGCCGGCCAGCCGGACCGTGTCGGCCTTGCCGTCGCCGTCGACATCACCGGCGATGGCCGGGCGGCCGCCGGTCAGGGGCGGCCGGGTCGGGCTGTTTTCGTCGGGCCCGGTGCTGCTGGGGGTCGTCGGGCGCGTCGACATCGGGTTGACGGGCGGAGTGAGGACCGGCAGCGTCGCGGACTGGCTTGGGTCGGGCGTGGACGAGCCGCGGGGGGTGGTGCCCGTGCCGCTCGTCCCGACGCTGGGGTCGGACTGCGCGGCGGTCCCCGGCGTCAGGCTCAGGCGAGACGCAGGTTCCACGACCTGGGACGAGGGCGACGGCCGCATCAGGAGCACGGTCAGCACGACCAGCCCGGCGAGCACGGCGCCACCGGCCGCAAGTAGCGGTATCCGAAAGCGTCCTCGCCGCTCGACGCCGGCCCGGATCCGCTGATAGGCCTCCGGCGACGGCCGGACCGGGTCGACGGCGGCATGCAGCAGCCTGCTCAGTTCCTCGGGGCTGAGCTGGGACTGCTCCGAGCCGTTCACCGTAGGTCCGCCAGCTTGGTCGACAGGGCGGCCAGCCCCCGGGACGTGTAGGCCTTGACCGAGCCCACGCTGCACCCCATCACGGCGGCGGCGGCGGCCTCGGACATGTCCGCGTAGTAACGCAGGACGACGGCCTCCCGTTGCCGGCGGGGCAGCTCCCGCAGCGCCTGTATGACCGCGGCCCGTTCGACCAGAGAGTAGGCCCCCTCCTCCGCGCTGGCGGCGTCGGGCATCGGCTTGGGTGCGTGCTTCAGCGCGACGAGGCGGCGCCGCAGCGTCGACCGGGCGAGGTTGACGACGGTCTGGCGAAGGTAGGCGAGCGCCTTGTCCTTGTCCTGGAGGCGTCCCCAGGCGGCATGGACGCGGATGTAGGCGTCCTGGACGACCTCCTCGCAGAGGCCGATGTCGTCGAGCAGCAGGGCGGCGAGGCGGACGAGGGAACGGTAGTGCTCCGAGTACAGGGCGGTGAGAGCTTGGTCGGCGTCCCTGGCGACGGCGCTACGGGCGGCGTCGCTCCGCGCAGGCACGGGTCGCCACCCTTCCACCAAGGTCATGGGCGCGGTCACGACATCTCTGACGCTGACCGTGCCGTATGGGTTGTCTCCACCGTTCTACCGCTTTGCGCCCAAGGGAGACAGGCTTCTCCAGGAAGCCGTGCTTGTCGGCCGTTGGACCCTGCCCGGTCGGTGCTTCCAGGCGGCCCGAGAGTGGGTCCGCGCGCCCTGGTCCCCAGTAGTGGCGGCCGGTCTCCACCGTTCGACGCCTCCGGCTCCGACCAGGTCGAACGCGCGGACCAGCACCGGGTCGGTGCCGATGGCGGGGGCCGCGGGCCGGCGTGGGCGACCGGGTGTCGCCGGCCACAGCCGCACGCGGACGTCGCCCTTCCGCGCGACCGAGCGGGCTCAATCGATGACACTTGCGATGTCGCTCGCTCGCCCGACTGCCGGAGGTAGACCGTGAAGGACATCCTCGACGCCATCCTCGCCGAGGCAGCCCCAGCCGAGACCCGGGAGAAGGAGTTCAGCGCGCTGCCCGTTCCCGAGTCGTACCGGGGCATGGTCGTCCGCAAGGACGAGACGGGCATGTTCGAGGGCATGGCGTCCCGCGACAAGGACCCCCGCCGGTCGCTGCACCTCGACGAGGTGGCCACGCCCGAGCTCGGGCCAGGCGAGGCGCTGGTGGCGGTAATGGCGTCGTCGATCAACTACAACACGGTGTGGACGTCGATCTTCGAGCCGCTGTCGACGTTCGGCTTCCTGGAGCGCTACGGCCGCACGTCGCCACTGGCGAAGCGGCACGACCAGCCCTACCACGTGGTCGGCTCGGACCTGGCCGGCGTGGTCCTGCGCACCGGCGCTGGGGTGCACGCCTGGAAGCCGGGCGACGAGGTCGTCGCGCACTGCCTGTCGGTCGAGTTGGAGCGGCCCGAGGGGCACGACGACACCATGCTCGACCCGGAGCAGCGGATCTGGGGGTTCGAGACGAACTTCGGCGGCCTCGCCGAGCTCGCGCTGGTGAAGGCCAACCAGCTGATGCCGAAGCCCGACCATCTGACCTGGGAGGAGGCGGCGAGCCCCGGGCTGGTGAACTCGACGGCCTACCGCCAGCTCGTATCCCGCAACGGGGCGGCGATGAAGCAGGGCGACGTCGTTCTGATCTGGGGCGCCTCTGGCGGGCTGGGCTCGTATGCCACTCAGATGGCGTTGAACGGCGGCGCGATCCCGGTCTGCGTCGTGTCGTCGCCCAAGAAGGCCGACATCTGCCGCTCACTCGGCGCGGAGCTGGTCATCGACCGTGCCGCCGAGGGCTACCGATTCTGGCGCGACGAGCAGACGCAGGACCCGAAGGAGTGGCAGCGTTTCGGTAAGCGGATCCGTGAGCTCACCGGCGGCGAGGATCCCGACATCGTGTTGGAGCACCCGGGCCGCGAGACGTTCGGCGCCTCGGTCTACGTCACCCGGCGAGGTGGCCAGATCGTCACGTGCGCCTCGACCAGCGGATTCATGCACAGCTATGACAACCGTTACCTGTGGATGAACCTCAAGCGCATAATCGGCTCACATTTTGCGAACTACCGGGAGGCCTGGGAGGCAAACCGGCTCATCGCGCGCGGACTGATCCACCCCACCTTGTCTCGGGTCTACCCGCTGGCGCAGACGGGGCAGGCGGCGTACGACGTGCACCGCAATGCCCACCAGGGCAAGGTCGGCGTGCTCTGCCTGTCCCCCCGCGAGGGCCTCGGCGTCCGCGACCAGGCCGTGCGCGACCGTCACCTGACCGCAATCAACCGCTTCCGCGGCGTCTGAGGCGTCCGGGCGCTGAACGCGCCGGCCTGCCTTTCGGACGCTGAGCGTCCTCCCTGCGTGGTGTTGGGCACAGGCGTATAGCCGTGGCTGGCGTGGTGCTGGGTTGAGGACGTGGCTGAGTTGGTGCTGCGCTGAAGGCGCCGTCACCGGCGGTGGCTAGGCCGTTTGGACAAGCGACCGGAACAGGGCACACCCGCCAAGCCGCTTGACGATCAGATCCGTGGATGCCCGAGCGTCTGAACAGCTTCCGCGACCAGCACCGAACGTGATGGCCGACCCGACCGCGGCCGGACGCTGAAGTTGCGGACAGACATCGAACTGGTGGGAAGGTCCGACCCGCTGGTCTGGCTACCGGGCTCCGGCCGGGCGTCAGATGCGCCGACAGATCGCGCAAGCAGGCATATATAGGTACAAACGGCATCTAACCGGCATACCGGGTGCGGAGGATCAGCCCGTCGGCGGCGTTAGGGAGTGGCCCCTCGAGCCGGCGCGATCCGAACACGACGTGTAACAGGCAGACATCTCAGCGGATGCGCGGGCCGGCGCCGACTGGCGGGAATGTCTGCCCGCCGCGTCACGACCAGCACCGAAAGCAGACGCGGAAGGTGCCGCCGGAGCGACGGAAAGCGCGCTTCCGGCGGGTCCCGGCGAAGGGGTAGGGGCCATGCGCGCGGTGGAAGGGGGGGCGGTAAGGTGGCGGCTGTGACTAGCCACGCCACCGTCTGGAATGCAGGTCTCGTATGACCGAGCACTCCGATCTCATCCCGATGGCCGGCGAGGGCGAGGGCTCCCCCGGCTTCGACCTGGTTCGCCGCGGCTACGACCCGCACCAGGTCAACTCCCACGTCGCCTGGCTGATGGAGCAGCTTCGGGAGGCAGAGGCCCACCGGGCTGCCGCCGAAGCGGCCGCGTCCGAGGCCGCCGCCGAAGCAGCGCGCATCCGCGACGACCTGGCCTCGGGCCGGCCCGCCTGGGACGACTTCGGGGGTCGTATCACCCAGATCCTCATGCTCGCTGAGGAAGAGGCCGCCACCGTACGGTCCGAGCGGACCAGGGACGCCGAGTCTCAGCTCGATGAGGCCCGGCGGATCGTCTCCGACGCCGAGCACACCCGCGACCGCACCCTGCGCGAGGCGGATGAGCAGGCGGCCGGGATCGTGTCGACCGCGCGCGGCGAGGCCGAACACATCATCGAGACCTCCCGCAGCAAGGCGCACAAGCTCGAGGGCGAGTCGCAGCAGCGGCTGAGCGAGCTGGAGCGCCAGCGCGACCAGGTCACCTCGCAGCTGGGCGCGCTGCGCGACCAGGTCACCTCGCAGCTGTCCGCGCTGCGCAACCAGCTGGCCGCCGCCACCGCCGCGATCGAGCTCCCCGGCGTGGACGAGGCCAAGGCGGTCGGCTCCACGCCCAAGGCCGGCTCCCGCATCTGACCGTCGGGACCTGACCGCCGAGACCAGGCCCTCGGGCCCACCCGGCGTGCCTGGCCCGGGCGGAGCCATCCGCGGCCAGGAGTACTGGCCGACCCGCGCGGCACCGATCGGCGCCTGATACCGGACACCGGCCCGCGCCATGCACGGGTCGGTCAGTACGGCGCTCGGTAGGGCCTGGCGCCAGCGCGGCGCCGGTTCCAGCACGGCGTGTGCCAGTGACGACGGTGCTCCATCCGACCGCTCGGCCAGGCCACCACGTGCGGGACGCCCGGCGGGATCTCATGGTCGCAGCCCGGGCATCGGTATGCCTTCGTGCTGGCCGCCCCGGTCACCGGGCGGACCGCCCAGTCCTCGCCGTCGACCACCACGGCGTCGACCAGCCAGGAGGGCCGCCGCTTGTTGTCGTCCGCGCTGTCGCCTGTCTGCCCGGAACGCGGAGCACGGCGCTCGGGCCGCGTGCGTCGCGGGCTCACTGCCGCCACCTGGTCATCGGGCGCCCGGCCGTCCAGTGCCCGCGCCTACTTGCGGAGACGATCGCCGCTGGCGCCCTTGCCCGGCGCCGGGCCGCCCGGCGCGGCCTCGTCCACGCGACCGATCACCTCGCCGTCGACGACACGGTCGGAACCGCCGCCGAACTTCCCCCAGCTACCGACGCCGCCCACGCGACCGAACGCGGCGGTGGCGATCGTGGTCGCGACCTTCGCCCGGCGCAGCACTCCGGCGGGGCTGGCAAGCGCGGATGACGCCCCGATGAGCGCGTGGAAGGCCCGGTCGCTTCCCCGCCAGTGCTCGCGCAGGATCGGCTCCCCTGCCCCGACGACCAGCCGGCGGAACGCGAACGCGACCACCGCGACGTCGTCGAGCTGCCCGATGAGGGGAACCATGTTAGTGATCTTGTTCTTGGGTGACACGAGGTAGGCGAGCGCGGCCCCCGCCTCGAGCTTGGCCTGCTGCGGCACGCGCGGATCGACTACCACTCCGCGAAGCATGAACACCAGGTCCGGCAGGAACGTCGCGACCTCTCGGCCGAAGGTGCGCAACGCGTCCTTGTCCAGCGAGACCATCGGCCGACCTTCCTCCCCGTCCAGCTTGCCGTGCCGTCGCGCGCGAGCCCCGGCCACCGTGACGCAACGGCGAGAGCAAGCCACCGACACACGGCCGGGCCGGTACCGGCCCGGCGCCATCTGGCAACCCATCCTAGAACGGGCGTACGACGACACAGCCGCCCGACGAGCACCCGCTCCCGCCAGTCCCCGGCCGGACGGCGCGCGGCGGGGGCAACGCCCCGCGCGTCCAGAGTGCCTCCTCACCAATGGCCGGTCGGCGCAGGAGTCGGGCGCCCGGTTGGCGCGCGACCGGACTCCGTGGGGACACTCCCGTCGACCGCGCGGCCGCGACGACGAACGAGCCCGCACCGAGACGCGTGCGGTGAGCGACGGAAGGCGGTCCATAGAAGGCACTCTGCTTCGCGATCACAAGCTTGTCCGTCACCAATCTGGGAGGATCCGGTCAGCGGCAGACTCTTCTGGCGCGGGCCTGGGACGCGGACGCAACTCGACACAGGGGGCTGGCATGGGTCTCGAGCTGACGACGGTCGCGGTGGTCGGCCTCGGCACGATGGGCGCCGGCATCGCCGAGGTGCTCGCCAGGGCCGGCATCGAGGTGATCGGCGTCGAGAAGGACGACGCCGGGCTCCGGCGCGGGCTCGGTCACCTGGCGCACTCGACCGACCGGGCGGTGCGCGACGGGAAGTTGACCGGGCAGGAGCGCGACGTGCTGCTCGGCCGGATCCGGACGGGCACCGACCTGAGCGCCGTCGCCCCGGCGCGGCTGGTCATCGAGGCGATCGACGAGGATCTCGACGAGAAGAAGGCCCTGTTCGCGCGGCTGGACGAGCTCTGCTCCGCCGAGGCCATCTTCGCCACCAACACCAGCTCGCTGTCGGTCACCGAGCTCGCGGCCGCGACCGGCCGGCCGGGCCGGGTGGTGGGCACGCACTGGTTCAACCCCGCCCCGGTGATGGGCCTCGTCGAGATCATCAGCACGGTCGTCACCGACCCGGTGGTACTGACCGACGTCACCACCCTCGTCGAGCGGGTCGGCAAGAGCGCGGTGACCGCCGGCGACCGGGCCGGGTTCATCGTCGACGCGCTGCTGTTCGGCTACCTCAACAACGCGGTACGGATGCTGGAGGCCCGCTACGCCAGCCGCGAGGACGTCGACGCGGCGATGCGCTTCGGCTGCGGCCACCCGATGGGCCCGCTGGCGCTGCTCGACCTCATCGGCCTGGACACCGCCTACGCGATCCTCGACTCGATCTACCACACGTCACGCGACCACCTGCACGCACCGGCGCCGCTGCTCAAGCAGCTGATCACGGCGGGGATGCTGGGCCGCAAGACCGGCCGCGGCTTCTACACCTACGCCGCGCCGGACTCACCCGAGGTCGTCGACCCGGCGCCGCCAACCACCGTCGCCGGCGCGGACGCCCGCGCGGTGCGCACCGTCGGCGTCGTCGGCACCGGGACGATGGCGGCCGGGATCGTCGAGGTGCTCGCCCGGTCCGGCTACGACGTCATCGTCCGGGCGCGCGGCGAGGAGAAGGTGGCGGCGGTGCGCAAGCGGGTCGAGTCGTCGCTGGAGAAGTCCGTCGCCAAGGGCCGGATGTCCTCGGACCACCGGGATGTCACGCTCTCCCGGCTACAGGGCACCACCGACCTCGCCGACCTCACCGAGGCCGACCTGATCATCGAGGCGGTCGTCGAGGACCTCGACGTCAAACGGGAGTTGTTCACGCAGCTGGACAAGGTCGCGAAGCCAGGGGCGGTGCTCGCCACGACCACCTCGTCGCTGCCCGTCGTCGAGTGCGCGGCGGTGACCTCCCGGCCGGCCGACGTCATCGGCATGCACTGGTTCAACCCGGCGCCGGCGATGAAGCTGGTCGAGGTGGTGCCGACGGTGCTCACCGCGCCCGACGTCGTCGCGACCGTGCTCGCCGTCGCCAGAGCCGCGCGCAAGCACCCGGTGACCTGCGCCGACCGCGCCGGTTTCATCGTCAACGCGCTTTTGTTCCCATACCTCAACGACGCGGTGCGGATGCTGGAGGCGCACTACGCGACGGTCGAGGACATCGACACCGCGATGAAGGTCGGCTGCGGGCATCCGATGGGCCCGTTCGAGCTGGCCGACGTCGTCGGGCTGGACGTGACGCTGGCGATCCAGCGCACCCTCTACCTGGAGTTCCGCGAGCCGGGCTACGCGCCCGCGCCGCTGCTCGAGCACCTCGTGCGGGCCGGCTACCTGGGCCGCAAGACCGGTAGAGGTTTCCACAACCACAACGGTTGATTTTTGGTGCGCTCCGTCCGGGCGGCGCGCTCCGGGACCAGTTCAGGTGCGACAGACGCCGGACAAGAGCGAGGGTCGGGCTGGAAGGTTGTCTCTGGTTCGCTCCGTCCGGGCGGCGCGCTCCGGCCCCGTACTCGCTTCGCTCCCACGGGACCTCCGCGCGCCGTCCTCCTCCGCTCACGGGCGCTACGGCGACCTCGCTGCGGCCCAACCCACGTCGCTTCGCTCGTGGGCCGGGCCTCCGCGAGGCGCGCCTCCGCACCCGCACGGTCACCCGCCGCTGAACGTCACCCATCCACAGCAGGCCCATCCGTAGGCCACGTCGCATCGCTCGTGGAGACGCGAAGACCGCACGAGCGAAGCGAATTACCCAGACGAGCGCTGTGGCTTCGGGTTGGCGACGTACAGCGGCACGCAACCGAGCTGGCGCGGAGGCGCGCCTCGCGGAGGCTTCCCTACGAGCGAAGCGAAGTAGGGAGGCCGCAGCGAGGTCGCCGCAGCGCACGTTCGCGCAGGAGGACACGGCCCGGAGGTAGCCCGCGAGCCGCCAGGCGAGCGGGCTGCCGGAGGGCCGTGCCCGGACGGAGCGAACCAATGTCACAGCGCCGTGCCCGCACGGAGCGAACCAGAAATACAGCGGTCAGAACAGGGTCGGGATGGAGGGTTCCAGGCCGCGTAGGGCGTCGTAGTTCACGGTGACGGTGGCCAGGCCGCGGTCGGTGGCCAGCAGGCGGGCCTGGGGCGTGATCGACTGGGCAACCAGGATGCCGTGGACCGGGTGCGGCAACCCAGGGTCCTCGACCATCCTGGCGACGTAGCGGGTCAGCTGCTCCACCCCGTCGATCTCGCCGCGGCGCTTGATCTCGACGGCCACGCTCGCGCCGTCGCCGGCCCGGCAGAGCAGGTCAACCGGCCCGATCCCGGTCTCGTACTCGCGGCGCACCAGCGTGAGGTCCTCGCGGATCGCATCCGGCCGGTCGGCCAGCAGCACCTGCAGGTGTGCCTCGACGCCGTCCTTCCGCAGGCCCGGGTCCACGCCGAGCTCATGGGTGGAGTCGTGCATCACCTCTTCGATGGTGATCAACAGAGACTCGTCGGCCTTGTTGGTGATGCGCCAGAGTCCCTCCCCCTCGGTGAGGACGCATGGCGGGCTCATCCAGTTGAGGGGCTTGTATGCACGGCCATCGGCGTGAATCGATACGGACCCGTCGGCTTTGACCAGTAGCAGCCGCACCGCGCTGGGCAGGTGGGCGTTGAGCCGACCGACGTAGTCCACGCTGCACCGAGCGATCACGAGGCGCATTGGGCCACGTTATCGCGAAGTCCCCCGCCTGCCCGGCTTGGGTGATGGCAAGGCCACGTCACCGGCTGGAACCAGCCAAGCCCCGCCGAGACAGCCGGAGCAGCCGGAGCGCTCCAGAACGTGCAAGCGCCCGACGGCGGGCGCCGACATCCCATGGGCTCGGATGTCCAGCCAGAGCTGGTGACGGCGCATTGGCGCAATACCAACCCAGCCACCTCGTCAGCCCGGTCCCAGCTCCACCACCGCCATCTGCCAGGGCCCGGAACCACGCGCGGAGGGCGCCCAGCGCCCGACACCGTCGGATGTCCAGCCAGAGCTGGTGACGGCGCATTGGCGCAATACCAACCCAGCCACCTCGTCAGCCCGGTCCCAGCTCCACCACCGCCATCTGCCAGGGCCCGGAACCACGTGGGGAGGGCGCCCAGCGCCCGACACGGGGCGAGCGCATCCAGCGCCTCGCCCCGACGGCCAGAGGGCGTCCGTCGCTACTCGGCGGGCCGAGGCTCGCCGTCCACTGAGGCGGCGGGCTCCTCGTCGACTGAGGACACCGAGGCGGCCGCGGCCACCACCAGGTCGTCGAGCAGCGCCTTACGCCCGGCGTAGCGGGTGGCGAGCTGGTCGGCCTGCTCTGCCGGCAGGCGACCCAATCGGACCGGGTCGCTGTTGTCCGCCATGTCGGCACGCTTCACCACGACCGCGAGCGGGTTCGCCGCGACCCTGGCCAGGTATGCCTTGGTGGCCTCGCCCGGGCGCTTCGTCAGGGCGTCCACGGCGGCGACGACCCGCGGCGGATATCCGAGGGTCTCGAGCTCCTCGAGCGTCACAGGCGTGTCCTCGACGACGTCGTGCAACAGCGCCGCGAACTGTGCGTGTACCGGATCCACCCCGGCGGCCGAAGCGGTGCGTTCCACCGTGGCCTGGACCCGCAGCGGATGACCGATGTACTCCTCGCCGGCTTTGTCCAGCTGCCCGGTGTGCATCTCGGTCGCGAACGCGGCGGTCTCCTCCATCGTCGGTGTAGCGGGCGAATCCACGTTGATGTCCTTCTGGTCGGTCAGGCGAGACCTACCGCCCCGCCTGACGGTCTCGTCGACGTCCGGACTCCGGATGCTCTGCCCATCGAAGGTCGGAGGAGCAGCGCCGGATTCGGGACACTCCATGCGCTCCATGTTCTCCAAGGTAGCCATGACGGCGACTCGTCCGCCGGCCCAGCCAGCCGCCTCCAGATCGCGTCCGCCTGGTCAGCCCGGGCTCATGGACCCTTATCCTGTGACCCACAGGCACGCATGAGGGCCTCGCGGGCAGGGAAGGTGCGGGGAATGCCGGAGGCGACGCGGGATGAACCCCTATCGGGTGATGGACAGCCGATGCTCTCCCGTAGGGCAGGAAGACCATGCGGACAGGCCCTAGCATCGCCTTCCGTGGAGCGCTTCGTCGTAACTGGTGGATCAAGGCTTGCTGGCCAGGTCCTTGTTCCTGGGGCGAAGAACTCCGTCCTGAAGCTGATGGCCGCGAGCCTGCTCGCGCCTGGCACGACGACGCTGTCGGCGGTGCCGGACATCCTCGACGTCGGCGTCATGGCCGACGTGCTGACCGCGCTCGGGGCGACGGTCCGCCGGGACCTGGCCGCCGGGTCGATGGCCATCGACACCCCAGCGATGCCGGGAGCGGCGGCCGACCCCGCGCTGGTGCGCCGGATCCGCGCCTCGGTCGCCATCCTCGGCCCGCTGGTCGGCCGACGCGGTGAGGCACGGGTGGCGCTGCCCGGTGGGGACGCGATCGGTTCCCGGGCGCTCGACATGCATGTCAACGGGCTGCGCCGCCTCGGCGCGGTGGTGGACATCGAGGACGGCGCCCTCGTCGCCCGCTCGTCCGGCCGGCTGCAGGGCGCGGCGATCTGGCTGGACTTCCCGAGCGTGGGCGCCACGGAGAACCTGCTGATGGCTGGCGCCGTCGCCAAGGGAACGACTGTCATCGACAACGCCGCCCGCGAGCCGGAGATCGCCGACCTTTGCGAGTTCCTCACCGAGATGGGCGCGCGTATCGAGGGGATCGGCGGGTCGACGCTGGTCATCGAAGGCGTGGACGAGCTGCACCCGGTGGCGCACGAGACCGTCCCAGATCGGATCGTCGCCGGAACCTATGCCATCGGCGCGGTGATGACCCGCGGGGACGTAATGATCCGCAACGGGCGCGCCGAGCACCTCGGGATCGTGCTGGAGAAGCTGACGGCCGCCGGGGCGAGCGTCGAGACCAGCGCCGACGGATTCCGGGTAAGCATCCAGGACCAGCCGCGCTCGATCGACGTCGTCACGCTGCCCTACCCCGGCTTCCCGACGGACCTGCTTCCCCAGATCATCGCGCTGGAAGCGGTCAGTCAGGGCATCTCTCTGATCACCGAGAACGTCTTCGACAGCCGGTTCGTGTTCTGCCGGGAGCTGCTGCGCCTGGGCGCCCAGCTACGCACCGACGGCCACCACGTGGTCGTCCGCCCGGCCTCCAGGCTGGTCGGCGCGCCCGTCGTCGCCTCCGACGTGCGGGCCGGGGCGGGCCTGGTGCTCGCGGGGCTGGTCGCCGAGGGCATGACCGAGGTGCATGAGGTTCACCACATCGACCGTGGCTACGCCGGCTTCGTGGAGAACCTGCGGGCCCTCGGCGCGGACATCCTCCGTGATCAGGTCACCGCGGCGGCCTGAGGCCGTCCCGCGGCCGGACGCTTCGCGCCCGCCGCCGGGCGCGGCCTGTCGGGCGCTGAGCGCCCTCCCCACGTGGTTCCGGGCCCTGGCATATGACGGTGGTCGGACCTGTCCCAGGCTGACGAGGTCGCCGGGTTGGCGCTGCGCTGAGGCGCCGTCGCCATCTGTGGTTGGGTAGCGCGCGTTGCTTGTCGGAACATCTCGTGCCCGGGCGCGGGGTGACGCCGAAACTCATGGATTCGGGTCTGCCCCGGCTGGCGGGCGAACGGCATACTGCTGTACTCGACACGTAGCTTGGCTACGTATGGGAGCAGCCGTCCGGTGGGCGTTGACTGTCCCTGGCGCCCGCGGACCTCGACTGCCCCCGAGGGGAGTTTGACCGCGGCTCCGGAGTGCCGCCCACCCCTGAGGCGCCGGTAGGCCGGTGCCTGTGCGATCCTGCCTTTCGATTGCACAGGCCTGAGGCCTACGTCCCCGGGGCACTACGGGGGAAGGTGTGGAGGCTGAACGGAGGCATGTGCTGGAGATGGACGTACCGATGCCGGCGGGCTCTGGTGAGCGGGGCCGCACAGCAGGCGCGCCCTTGGTGACCTGGGTCGAGCAACGGCGCCCATTCGTAATCGCCGGTGCCTTCGTCCTGGCGGTCGTGCTCGGCATCGTCATCGGCCTGGCCACCGCCTCGTCCTCCCCCTCGGACGACCCGGGAGGCAACGTCGACGTCACCGCTCCCGAACGCCGTCCTCCACTGCCGGCGATCTCCTGGGATGGCAGTCGCGAGCCCGGGAAAGGCATGAACCTGCAGCTTGGCCAGGACTTGTCCCCCATCGTGCGGACGGCTTTGACCTGGGCAGCCGCCGATTACGCACTCGCCAAGGCCGGGAAGCCGACGTGGTCGAAGGTCTACCTCGATGCGGGCTCTCCGACCCCAGGCACCGCGAACGCGCAGACGGCCACCAGCCGCGCGACGCTGACGGACCAGTCCATCACCATCCCGCAAGGTCTGCTCTACGGTGCGGTCCAGGGCGCTGATGCCGCCCATGACCAGTTCTGGGCCGTCGGCAACGCCGACACCACTGGTTCCACCATCCCGACCGACGTCCCGGTGGACAACCTGTACGTCTGGGAGCGGATCGGCAGCGGCCCGTGGACGGTGGTGGCGAGCGGCGCGAACGCCTGCGCCAAGATCTCTCCGGGCATGACCGCGATCTGGGGTACCCACCCCGCGCCCTGCGGCGCCTCCTGACGCGCCCCCGACACGCACCCACCGAGGCCCCGCCCGCGTCGCCAGCCAGATCCGGTTGCCTGCCGCTGCCCGCGATCTGAGCGCCTGGCACGCCGCTGCATCGCGGCTCGCCAGGCGCGCGGCGCGCGGCTCGCGGGCAACACGATGGCGATTTCCGATCTCGCCGCCCGCCGGGTATGTGTGACAGTTCGCATGGCGGGCGCGCGGCAGGGTGACGCCGGTACGCTTTCGCTGTTGGCCACGATCTGGGAGGTGGCGCTTCGCCGCCGCGCGGCCTCCCCAACGGCGAGGGGATGGCTGGCGATGGTTGACCAGGCCGGTCAGGGCACGGACAGCTCGGTTGGCCGCCCGGAGCGGGATCGGCCGTGGATCGTCCGGACATACGCGGGCCATTCCAGCCCGGCGGAAAGCAACGCGCTCTACCGACGGAACCTCGCCAAGGGCCAGACAGGGCTGTCGGTCGCCTTTGACCTGCCGACGCAGACCGGCTACGACCCTGACCACCCGCTCGCCCGCGGCGAGGTCGGCAAGGTCGGCGTGCCCGTCGCGCACGTGGGCGACATGCGAGCGCTGTTCGAGGGCATCCCGCTCGACCGGATGAACACCTCGATGACGATCAACGCCACCGCCATGTGGCTGCTGGCCCTCTACCAGGTCGTCGCGGAGGAGCAGGGCGCCGACCCGGCCGCGCTCGGCGGCACCACCCAGAACGACATCATCAAGGAGTACCTGTCCCGCGGGACCTACGTCTTCCCGCCGGGGCCGTCGCTTCGGCTGATCACCGACCTCATCGCCTACACGGTGACCGAGATCCCGAAGTGGAACCCGATCAACGTCTGCAGCTACCACCTGCAGGAGGCCGGTGCCACGCCGGTGCAGGAGCTGGCCTACTCGATCTGCACGGTGATCGCGGTACTGGACGCGGTGGTCGCCTCGGGCCAGGTGCCACAGGAGCGGATGGGCGACGTCTGCGCCCGGATTTCCTTCTTCGTCAACGCCGGGGTGCGTTTCGTCGAGGAGATGTGCAAGATGCGCGCCTTCGGGGCGCTCTGGGATGACCTGCTGCGTACTCGCTACGGCGTCGAGAACCCCAAGCACCGCCGGTTCCGCTACGGCGTGCAGGTCAACTCGCTGGGCCTGACCGAGGCGCAGCCGGAGAACAACGTCATCCGGATCGTTCTCGAGGCACTCGGCGTCACGCTGTCGAAGGACGCGCGCTGCCGGGCTTTGCAGCTCCCGGCCTGGAACGAGGCGCTCGGCCTGCCCCGGCCCTGGGACCAGCAGTGGTCGCTGCGCATCCAGCAGATCCTGGCCTACGAGACGGACCTGCTGGAGTACGAGGACATCTTCGAGGGCTCTGTCGTGATCGAGAAGCGAGTCGCCGAGCTGGTCGAGGCGGCACGGGCCGAGATCGACCGCGTGCAGGCGATGGGCGGCGCGGTCGCCGCCGTCGAGTCCGGCTACATGAAGTCCCAGCTCGTCTCGTCGCAGGCGGCCCGACGCGGCCGGATCGAGAGCGGCGAGGACGTCGTCGTCGGCGTCAACCGGTTCACCGAGACCGAGCCGAACCCGTTGCTCGCCGACCTGGACGCCGCCATCCAGACCGTCGACCCGGCGGTCGAGGCGGCGGCGAAGGAGGCACTGGCCTCCTGGCGGGCGAAGCGCGACCCGGCCGCTGTCGACGAGGCACTGCTCACGCTGCGCGAGGCGGCCAAGTCCGACACCAACATGGTCCCGGCGACACTTGCCTGCGCCCGCGCCGGTGTCACCACCGGCGAGTGGTCCGAGGTGCTGCGCGAGGTCTTCGGCGAGTACCGCGCGCCCACCGGGGTGTCCGGCGTGGCGGTCGGCGCGTCGGCCAGCACAGCCGCCGGCGACGAGCTCGCCGCCGTCCGGGAGCGGGTCGCCTCGACCGGCCGGGAGCTGGGCCGCCGGGTCAAGGTCCTCATCGGCAAGCCCGGCCTGGACGGGCACTCCAACGGCGCCGAACAGATAGCGGTGCGCGCCCGCGACGCCGGTTTCGAGGTCGTCTACCAGGGTATCCGCCTCACGCCCGAGCAGATCGTCGCCGCCGCCGTCCAGGAGGACGTCCACCTCGTCGGCCTGTCGATCCTGTCCGGCTCCCACCTCGAGCTGGTGCCCCAGGTCCTCGACGGCCTGCGCGCCGCCGGCCTCGGCGACCTCCCGGTCGTCGTCGGCGGCATCATCCCCGACCGCGACGCCGAGACCCTGCGCTCGGCCGGCGTCGCCGCCGTCTACACCCCCAAGGACTACGGCATGACCGCGATCATGTCCGGCTTCGTCGACATCATCCGCGCCGCGAACGGCCTGGCCTGACACCCACGCGCGCAACGACCACTCACGCTCGCCCCGCCTGCCAATCGGCGCAGTTTTATATCACCCTGTCTTGACAGGGTGATATAAAACTAGTCCATGGCAGCCAGCCGCCAGAGCCTCACTCGCGAGATCGACCGAGCGCTCCAGGAGGTGCTCGGCGGGCGCAGGGCGTCCGAGCTGGAGTCGCTGACTCTGGACTTCAAGGAGCTCAAGCGCCCCGCGGCCAATGACCGCGACCCGCTCAAGGCCGCGGCCACAGACCTGGCCGAAGCTGTCGCCTGCCTGTCGAACAGCCGAGGTGGCACGGTCATCGTCGGCATTTCGGACGCCAGCTCCGGACAGGCAGCCGTAGTCGGCGTTCCGGACAATCTCGATGCCGACGAACTGCGGCGACGGATCTGGCAGCTGACCTCACCGCCACTCGTTGTCGATCTCGAGGACCGGCAGGTCAGCGGCCATCGCATCCTGTTGCTAGCTGTAGAACCCGGGTTCGACCTTGTCCGCGTGGGCGGCAAACTGCGGGAACGAATCGGCACCTCCTGTGAGCCGCTGACAGCCGCGCGAGAAGCCGCCATGCGGGAGGACCGACGGGGCTACGACTGGTCCGCCGAGCGAACGCACCTGCGTGTGGAGGACGCCTCCGCCCGTGCCGAAGAGGAGGCGCGGCGCCTTCTCGTCGAGGCAGGTGACGCGCAGAGCCGCCGACGGGCCGAGTTGAGCACCGCGGATCTGCTTCGTGAATGCGGGGTGCTGCTGGACGACGGGCACCTGACACGAGCGGGCGCATTGCTGTTCTGCGCAGCCACGGGGTTGGCCGCCGAACCGTCCCTGCACTACCTGCGGCGGCGTACGCCGGCCGGTTCCCTCGCTCGTCCGCCGTCTGTCCACGACACTCCGTTGATCGTCGCGGTCGTCGACGTACTGCGTGGCATCGACGCGATCAACGAAACTACGTCCGTGACGCTGCCGACTGGTGTCCAACAGCAGTTGGAGACGATCCCCGGTCCGGCCGTTCGGGAAGCGGTCGTGAACGCGGTCGCGCACCGCGACTACCGTCACCCGGAACCGATCGTGCTCGAGCACAGCCCGAGCCGCCTCGTCGTCACCTCGCCGGGTGACCTGGTGTTCGGGGTGACCGAGGAAAACATCCTCACGCACGTGTCGAAGCCGAGGAACCGCTGCCTGATCGACGCGCTACGGGTCCTTCGCCTCGCGGAGCGAGCCGGTACCGGAGTCGACGTCATGGTCCGCGCGATGGTGCGCGCCGGCCACACCCCTCCGGTGTTTCACAGCGGCGGAGGCAGCGTCCGGGTCGTGCTCGACGGCGGCGCGCCGGCCGCCCGACTCTCCGTCATGATCGCCAGCCTGCCGTCCGAGATCCAGGACGACACAGACGCCATCCTGGTCATCCACTACCTACGCTCCCACCCGACCGTCGATGCCCCGACGATCGCTCCGGTCCTGCAGAAGAGCGTCGAGGAGGCCAGCGAGGCGCTCCGGCGGCTGTCCGACGACGCCTACGACCTCCTCGAGCCAGCACGCGAGACCCGCCGTTACCGGCTACCGACCTACCGGTTCCGCGAACGGGTCCGCGCCGAGCTCGGCACCCTGCTCCCGTACCACCGCAACTCCTCGGACGAATCCGAACGACGAATAGTCGCCCACCTGCATGAGTACGGGACCATCTCCAACCAGACCGTCCAGAACCTCCTGCTCGTGGGCAGCCAACGCGCCAGCGTCATCCTGCGCTCCCTCGCGGAGCGAGGCGTCATCGAGCGAACCGCCGACTCCCCAACCCGCGGCCCAAGCGTCCGCTACCAACCCGGTCCAGCCTTTCCCACCAAGAAGCGCTGACGGCCGCCCGGCCCCTGTCCGCCGGCATCAGGCTGGACCGCCGCGACGGTGTTCCAGCTCGGCCCGAACCTCGCCAACGGCGATGTCCTCCCGAGCTACCCCCGGTATCACGTGATGCTCGCGCGCGTCCGCACCCTGTGTGGCGACTTCCACACCATCGAAAGGACGCACAGAGCCGTCCCTGGACAGTCCGGTTCGTCCGCCACACCGTGGTGTGGCGGACGAACCCTACACGGTTTGCCGAGCTACCGGTCAGGGGTGCCGGGGGAGGTTGGCCATCAGCTCCGGGGTGATGACGTCTCCGCAGGTGGCCGTGGAACTGCTCGGCTGGAACTTCGACCCGTCCGGGCTGATCTTGATGGTGTAGTAGCAGGTGGAGGTCTGGCGGAAGTTCGCCGACAGGTCGTTCCTGGCGTCGGGGGTCAGGCCGGCGCCGTCGTAGTCCTTGACGGCGCGTAGGTCGGAGATGAAGGACTCCCGGGTGGGGCATTTTCCGGCGGCTTGCAGGCCGCGGATGAACAGGTCGGCGGAGATCCAGCCGTCCACCGCGATGTCCTGGGTCGGCGGTTGAATCTCCGGGGCGTAGTTGTTCATCGCCTGCTCGAACTTCTGCTGCGCCGGAGTGTTGAGCTCGAAGGGCTGGGTGGTGGTGGAGATGGACACGCCGGCGAGTGCGCGGCCGTACTGGGCGAGGATGCCGTTGTCGTAACCCAGCGGCATCAGCGCGACTTTGAGGCTGCCACCCAGGGCCACGCCGATCCTGGCGAGTTCCGGCAGCAGCTTGGCGGCATCGGCCGGTATCAGCACGCCCGCGAGGGCGTCGATGTTGTTTGCCTTGATCTGCTGGGCGACGGTCTGGTAGTTCGTGATCTCGCTGGTGTAGATCGTCTTGACGACCGTAACGTTGCTTGCCTTCAGGCTCGCCATGACCTGCTGCGTGTAGTCCCCGCCCGTGGCGCTCCCGTCGATCGCGAAGAGGGCCGCGCGGGTGCCGCCCTGGTCGTGGACGTACTTGCCCAAGGTCGTGCTGGAGCCCTTCCCGAGGTAGAACCACGAGAACACGTTGTTCATCCCCAGCCAGACCGGCTCGCTGGCGATACCGACGACCGGGACGTTGCGCTCCTCCAGGAGCTTGGCCGAGTCCGCGCCGGCGCCGCCGGGCGCGCGGATGAGTCCGAAGATCTTCTCCTGGTCGAGGAGCTCCTGGGTCACGGACAGGCTGAGCGCCGTGTCGCCTCCGTTGTCCCGCCAGGCGTAGGTGACCTTGCGGCCGTAGACGCCGCCGTCCTCCTCGTTGGCGACGTGGAAGCGGGCGTCCACGCCGGCCCGGAAGGCACGCATGGTGTCGGCTCCTGGGCCGGTGTCGCTCCAGACCATGCCGGCCTTGACCTCGGTGGGCGTGATGCCGGGCGCCGTCGCCGAGCACGCCCCGCCCGCCCCGCTCGCGCCTCCGCTGCCGCAGGCGACCAGGGAGGCGGCCAGGCCGCCGGCACCAATCGTGAGCGCGACCGCTCTCAGTAATCGCTCGCTGGCTAGCAATAACACTTGTGACCCCTTCGGTGTCATGGCGGCGGTGCGCGCCCGAATGGGCAAGCGTCCACCGTGCGGGAGAGAGTCGCACGTCAACACGGCCGCGGTCTCGCGCTGGGGATGGTGAATCCGGCACCTTGGTGCGTCGACTCTGGCGTGGCCGGCGCTTCCCACGACGGCCGCGAACATCGCCTCCGTGCAGTCAGCCCGTGCCGCCGCCGGCCTGATGACACTCATCGAACAACTGGCCGCCCTGGGCGCCGTCCACGGGTTGGCTGGGAACGAGTTCCTCACCGCGGCCATCGCGATCGTCCGGCTGACGGACGGTCACGCCGACACCAACGACCTGCTGGAATGGATCATCACGGGAAGCGCCGCCGGCCTGCTCCAAACGCTCAGATCCGCCGAGTCCGCCGACCCGGACTGCACCCGGTTCCCACGCTTCGGCGCGCACGACGACGCGACTCTCGTCTGGGCTCAGGTGTGATCTCGGGTGATCGAGTTAGGCGCCCGTACGCGCCTCGACCATAGGGTCACTCCATGGCTGTCCATCTGACGCGCATTTACACGAGGACTGGTGACGACGGGACGACCGCGTTGGGGGATATGTCGCGGACGGTGAAGACGGATCCGCGCCTGGGGGCGTACGCGGATACCGACGAGACGAACGCGGCGATCGGCGTGGCGCTGGCACTCGGGGGGGTGTCGGACGAGGTGCGCGAGGTGCTCCAGCAGATCCAGAACGACCTGTTCGACGTCGGCGCCGATCTGTCGACACCGGTCGTGCCGGGCCCCAAGTACCCACCGCTTCGGGTGACACAGGCGTACGTCGACCGGCTGGAGGCTGCCTGCGACCGGTTCAACGAGGATCTGCCGAACCTCGACTCGTTCATCCTGCCGGGCGGCACAGCGGGGGCCGCGCTGCTGCACGTGGCCCGGACGGTCTCGCGGCGCGCGGAGCGCAGCGTCTGGACGCTCCTCGCGGTCGACGGGGAGCGGACGAACCCGCTGACGGCCCGTTACCTCAACCGCCTCTCCGACCTGCTGTTCATCCTGAGCCGCGTCGCCAACCCCGGCGGCGACGTCAAGTGGCGCCCAGGCGGCAACGCCTGACCGGAGCTGTGAGCGGATCGCGCCACACAGCGCACGCTCTCGTTGACAAGTCGGGGAACAACAGCGGCGGGGGGGGGGGGGGGGGGGGGGGGGCCCCCCCCCGCGGGGGGGCGGGTGGGCCCGGCACGGCGCCCCCCCGGC
>NZ_JASNFO010000092.1:0-27752 GCF_032027725.1 Pseudofrankia coriaricola
CGCGCCACACCGCGCACGCTCTCGTTGACAAGTCGGGGAACAACAGCGGCGGGGCGCGTTCGTGGTGAACGCGCCCCGCCGTGGAGTTCAGCGTAGGACCTGGCCAGCGGCCATCAGGCCTTCAGGGCCGCGGTTTCGGCGAGGATACTGACGCCGTCCTTGGTGACGGAGATGAACCCGCCGCCGACGGTGTAGAGGAAGTCGCCGCCGTCGGTCTCGACCTTGACGTCGCCGCCGTCCTTGAGCACGCCCAGCAGCGGGACGTGCCGCGGCCAGACGCCGAGGTCGCCGTCGGTGGTCGTGGCGAGGACGAAGTTCGCCTCGCCGGACCAGACCTCCTCCTCCGGGGAGACGATCGCGACCCGCATCGCCGCCACTACAGGTTCTCCGCGTTCTTCTGCGCGTCCTCGATGCCGCCGCACATGAAGAAGGCCTGCTCCGGCAGGTGGTCGAACTCGCCCAGGGTCATCCGCTTGAACGAGTCGATCGTCTCGGCGACCGGGACGAACTTGCCGGGAATGCCGGTGAACTGCTCGGCGACGAAGAACGGCTGCGACAGGAACCGCTGGATGCGCCGGGCCCGCCGGACGAGGACCTTGTCCTCCTCGGAGAGCTCGTCGATGCCGAGGATGGCAATGATGTCCTGCAGGTCCTTGTAGCGCTGCAGGATCCGCTGCACCTCGCGGGCGGTGTCGTAGTGCTCCTGGCCGACATACCGGGCGTCCAGGATCCGGGACGTCGACTCCAGCGGGCTCACCGCCGGGTAGATGCCGAGGTCGGAGATCGACCGGTCGAGCACGGTCTGGGCGTCGAGGTGGGTGAACGTGGTCGCCGGCGCAGGGTCGGTCAGGTCGTCGGCGGGCACGTAGATGGCCTGCAGCGACGTGATGGAGTGGCCTCGGGTCGAGGTGATCCGCTCCTGCAGGACGCCCATCTCGTCGGCCAGCGTCGGCTGGTAACCCACGGCCGACGGCATACGGCCGAGCAGCGTGGACACCTCGGAGCCGGCCTGGGTGAACCGGAAGATGTTGTCGATGAACAGCAGCACGTCCTGCTTCTGGACGTCCCGGAAGTACTCGGCCATGGTCAGGGCGGCCAGCGCGACCCGCAGCCGGGTGCCCGGCGGCTCGTCCATCTGGCCGAAGACCAGCGCGGTGTCCTGGATGACCTCGGCCTCGGTCATCTCCAGGAAGAGGTCGTTGCCCTCGCGGGTGCGCTCGCCGACGCCGGCGAACACGGAGACGCCACCGAACTCCTTGGCGACCCGGCGGATCATCTCCTGGATGATGACGGTCTTGCCGACGCCGGCACCGCCGAACAGGCCGATCTTGCCGCCACGCACGTACGGGGCGAGCAGGTCGATGACCTTGATGCCGGTCTCGAACATCTCGGTCTTGGACTCGAGCTGGTCGAACGCCGGGGCGGTGGCGTGGATCGGCATATAGGTCTCGGCGTCGACGGACTCGACGTCGAGTGGCTGACCGAGCACGTTGAACACGTGCCCCTTGGTGGCGTCGCCGACCGGCACCGAGATCGGCGCGCCGGTGCTCTTGACCGGGGCGCCGCGGATCAGGCCGTCGGTCTGCTGCATCGAGATCGCCCGGACGGTGTTGTCACCGATGTGCTGGGCGACCTCGAGAGTCAGGGTGGCGGTCTCCTCGCCGAGGGTGCGCTCGACGTGCAGCGCGTGGTAGATCTCCGGGAGCTCCTCCGGAGCGAACTCGACGTCGACAACCGGGCCGATGACTCGGGCGACCCGGCCGATCCCCGTCGTGCTGGTGGTGACGGTCATGGCGTCCTCGATCTTCACTAGAGCGCCGAAGGGGGCGCGTACTGCGACTTCTCGGCGCCCCCGGAGGCCCACGTGCTGCCGATGGGATCCCTAAGGGGCTGGTTTGGCACCTTCGGCCACCCACGGCGTCAGGCAGTCTCTTCTGTTGAGCGGTGCTGCGGTATCGCGTCTGTCGAGCGGTGCTGCGGTATCGCGGTGGTGCTTGGCCTTTCGGGTGGTACCACGTCTTTCAGGCCACCTCAGCGGCGTCCGACGGGCCGAGTTCCGGGGCCTCCGTCGGGTGCGTCGTCGCGGGTCCGACCGACCGGACCGCCCGCCGAAACTGACTGACAGACGGTCCGATCACTAACCTTTGACCACGCTGTGGCAGTTGTCCCCACCTACCATGCCTTACGAATTCGATCCCGGCACCCAACCCGCCAAAGGGCAGGTGCCGCCTACTACCCGCGCCGCTCGCTACCCGGCGTCCGCCAGCGCGTTCGCGCCGCCGACGATCTCCGAGATCTCCTGGGTGATCGCCTCCTGGCGGGCGCGGTTGGCCAGCCGGGTGTAGGTGCGGATGAGCTCCTCGGCGTTGTCGGTCGCCGACTTCATCGCCCGCTGCCGGGAGGCCGACTCGGAGGCGGCCGCCTCCAGCAGGGCGACGTAGAGACGGCTCTCGACGTAGCGGGGCAGCAGCGCGTCGAGCACCCCCTCCGCCGACGGCTCGAACTCGTACACCGGCAGCGCACCGCCCACGGGCGCCTCGGTCGTCTCCTCCAGCACCATCGGCAGCAGCCGATGCGCCTCCGGCGTCTGCGTCATCGCGCTGACGTACTCGGTGTAGACGATGTGGATCTCGCCCACGCCGCCGTCGGCCTCGTCGAGGGTGAACGCCCCCAGCAGCTCGTCCGCGATCGCCTTCGCGTCCGCGTACGACGGCTGCTCGGTGAACCCGGTGAACTCGCCCGCGAGCTCCCGGCCGCGGAACCGGTAGTACGTGACGGCCTTGCGGCCGACCGCGTACAGGGCCACGGACTTGCCCTCGTCGGCGAGCAGCTCCATGAGCTCACCCGCCTGACGCAGCGCGTTGGCGCTGTAGCCGCCGGCGAGGCCGCGGTCGGAGGTCACGACGACCACCGCGGCCCGGGTGACCCCGGACCGCTCGGTGGTGAGCGGGTGGTGGACGGTCGACTGCGACGCCACCGCGCTGATCACCCGGGTGATCTCGGCCGCGTACGGGCGGGACGCCGCGACCCGCGCACGGGCCTTGGCGATCCGGGACGCCGCGATGAGCTCCATCGCCCGAGTGATCTTCTTCGTCGACTGGACCGTGCGGGTGCGCCGCCGGTACTCGCGAAGTTGGCCAGCCACGGGATCAGGCCTTCTCGACCGGCTTCGGGCGGTGCACCCGAATCGCCTCCTGCTCGATCTCCTCCGGCTCCAGCGCCTCGAGAGCCGCCTCGTTGAGCAGCGGCTGGCCGGAGGAGAGCGTGAACTGCGCCTTGAACGCGCCGATCGCCTTCTCCAGGTCCGCCACGGTCGAGCCGTCGAGCTTGCCGGTAGCCAGGATGACCTCGTAGATGCCGGGGAACGACCGGGCGACGAAGTCGAGGAACTCGTTCTCGAACCGGCGGATCTCCGGGACCGGAATGTCGTCGAGCTGGCCGGTGGTGCCGGCCCAGATCGAGACGACCTGGCGGTCGACCGCGAACGGCTGGTTCTGCGGCTGCTTGAGCAGCTCGACGAGCCGCGCGCCGCGGGCGAGCTGGTCACGCGAGGCCTTGTCCAGGTCCGAGCCGAAGGACGCGAACGACTCCAGCTCGCGGTACTGGGCGAGGTCGAGGCGCAGCCGGCCGGCGACGGACTTCATCGCCTTGACCTGCGCCGATCCGCCGACGCGGGAGACCGAGGTACCGACGTTGATGGCCGGCCGGACACCCTGGTTGAACAGGTCCGACTCCAGGAAGATCTGGCCGTCGGTGATGGAGATGACGTTCGTCGGGATGTAGGCCGAGATGTCGTTGCCCTTGGTCTCGATGATCGGCAGGCCGGTCATCGAGCCGCCACCCAGCTCGTCGGACAGCTTCGCGCAGCGCTCGAGCAGCCGGGAGTGCAAGTAGAAGACGTCGCCCGGGTAGGCCTCGCGGCCCGGCGGGCGGCGCAGCAGCAGCGAGATCGCGCGGTAGGCCTCGGCCTGCTTCGACAGGTCGTCGAAAACGATCAGGGCGTGCTGGCCGTTGTACATCCAGTGCTGGCCGATGGCCGAGCCGGTGTACGGGGCGATGTACTTGAAGCCGGCCGGCTCGTCCGCGGGGGCCGCGACGATCGTGGTGTACGCCAGCGCGCCGGCCTCTTCCAGCGTGTTGACGACCTCACGGATGGTCGACTTCTTCTGGCCGATGGCGACGTAGACGCACTTGACCTGCTTCTTCGGGTCGCCGCTCTCCCAGTTCGCGCGCTGGTTGATGATCGCGTCGATGGCGACGGTCGTCTTGCCCGTCTGCCGGTCACCGATGATCAGCTGCCGCTGGCCCCGGCCGATCGCGGTCATCGCGTCGATGGCCTTGATGCCGGTCTGCAGCGGCTCCTTCACCGGCTGGCGCTGCACCACGGTCGGCGCCTGCAGCTCGAGGGCGCGCTCGCCGTCGGTGTCGATCGGGCCGAGGCCGTCGATCGGCCGGCCCAGTGGGTCGACGACCCGGCCCAGGAAGCCGTCACCGACCGGGGCCGACAGGATGCGCCCGGTCCGGCGGACCTCCTGGCCCTCCTCGATGTGTGACGCCTCGCCAAGGATGACGCAGCCGATCTCGCCGACCTCGAGGTTCAGCGCGAGACCGAGCACGCCGCCGGAGAACTCCAGCAGCTCGTTGGTCATGGTGTGCGGGAGGCCCTCGACCCGGGCGATCCCGTCACCGGTCAGGATGACGCGGCCCACCTCCTCCCGGTCGGCGGAGGTGGCCTGGAACGATTCGACGTAGTCCCGGAGGGCGTCGCGAATCTCCTCCGGCCGGATGGTCAGCTCAGTCATCGCTTCGGTCCTTCATCGCGGGCACGGGAATCGGCTGCCCAGCATGGGTATGTCCGGCCTCGAAGAGGACGGCGGGTACAGAGCCGGCCTCGAAGAGGACGGCAGGTACAGAGCCGGCCTTTGTCGGGACCGGAACCATCAGTTCGGAGCAGGCGAGGGACGCGAAGCCGCGCCGCCGGCGGTGACCGCCGGCGGCGTGGCCGCGTACCTGGGTCGTCATGCTCACCGGCGCTACCGCGCCAGGGCCTGGCGGGCGGCGGCGAGCCGGCGCAGCACGGACCCGTCCACGACCTCGTCGCCGACCCGCACGACGACGCCGCCGAGCACGGAGGGGTCGAGGTCGGTCTGCACCTGGATCTCGCGGCCGAAGTACCGGGACAGCGCCGTGCGCAGCCGGGTCAGCTGGTCACCGTCGAGCGACACGGCGGTGCGCACGACGGCGACCACACGGTCCCGCCGCGCGGCGGCGATCCGGCTGAACTGCTCGAGCCGCCGGGAAAGGTCGCCGAACTCCCGGTCGGCCACGGCCTGCTTGGCCAGCCGCACCGTGACCGGGTGCGCCCTGCCGGTCAGCAGGCGCTCGACGAGCGCCTCCTTGGCCGGGGCCGGCGCGGCCGGGTCGGTGAGCGCGAGCGAGAGCTGCGGGTTGCGATCGAGGATCCGGCCGAACCTGAACAGCTCGTCCTCGACCTCGTCCAGCGCGCCCGCGGTCTCGGCGTCGACGAGCAGCGCCTCCACGGACAGCTCGATCAGGCCGAGCCGCAGGTCGAGGGGACGCGTCCAGCGGCGCGCGACGGCCGACTTGACGACCGCGAGCGAGTCCTCGCCGAGCCGGGCAGCGAACAGCCGGTCGGCGAGGGTCTCGCGGGCGCCGGGGGCCACGCTCGGGTCAGCGAACGCGCGCCGCAGGGTCAGGTCCGCGCCGAGCAGGTCGGCGACGGCGCGCAGGTCGGCCCCGATCCGCCCCGCATCCGGCCGCCTCGCCTGACCGGCCGCGGCCACGCCACCCGGCGGGACCGCGGTGATCTGGTCAAGGGTGGCCCGCGCCGCGACGAGAGCCGCCCGGCTGGGTCCCTCCACCGTCAGCCTCCCGACCCGGCGGGCGCGGGCGCGGCCGCGTCACCGGAGGCGTCGAGCGCCGCGATGAAGTCGTCGATCAGGCGGCCGTGCTCCTCGGGCTGGGCCAGCTCATGCCCGACGATCTTGGTAGCGAGCTCGAGAGCCACCCCACCCAGCTCGGCGCGCAGCGAGTTGACGATCTGCGACCGCTCCGCGGCGAGCTGTGTCTCGCCACGGGCACGGATCTCGGCGACCTCTCGGTCGGCCTGGGCCCGCAGGTCCGCCACGATCTGACGACCCTGCACGGCCGCCTCGTCGCGGATTCGCGACGCCTCGGCACGTGCCTCGGCGAGCTGCGCGCGGTACTGCTCCAGCAGCGCCTGCGCCTCCGCCTGGGCGGCCTCGGCGCGAGCCAGGCCACCCTCGATGCGCTCGGTCCGAGCCGCGTAGAACGTCTGGATCTGGGGCTTGACCTTCCAGAAGAAGAAGGCGACGAGCAGCCCGAACGAAACAATACCGATGATGAGCTCGCCCACCGGCGGAACCAGGACGTTTTCGTCCGAGTGATCAGTGGTGGTGGCGGCGAGCAGGATTGTCGACGTGACGCTCACGCTCGTCCTCGGATTACTTGAAGACGAACGGAACGACGAAACCGATCAGGGCGAGCGCCTCGACCAGGGCGAATCCGATGAGCATGTACCGGAAGGCGACCTGCTCGGCCTCCGGCTGCCGGGCGATGGCCTGCACGCCCAGACCGAAGATGAGACCGATGCCGATCCCCGGGCCGATGGCGGCGAGACCGTAGGCGACGGCACCGAGGTTACCGCTGACAGCGTCGGTGGCCGCCAGAACGACGGGTGAAGCCATGTGAGGTGTTCCTTATCCTGTCGGGCACCGGGACTCACCGGTGCGGGTCGGGGTGTCCGAAAAATCAGGAGTGCGCCGCGACGGCCGCGACGGGCGCGGACTCGGGCTCGGGCGCTTCGGTGCCGTGCTCCGCGTGCGGGTCGTCGTGGCCGCCGCCGTGGGCGGCCAGCGCGCCGCCGATGTACGCGGCGGTGAGCACGGTGATGATGTAGGCCTGCAGCAGGTCGATGACCAGCTCGAACCCGGTCATGATGACCGTCATCAGGAACGAGAAGGCGCCGAACACGTACGGCGGCCGCTGGATCATGTACTCCGCGCCGAGGCTGAAGATGAGGAGCAGCATGTGGCCGGCGAACATGTTCGCGAAGAGCCGGACCGCCAGCGTGAAGGGCCGCACGATCAGCGTGGACAGGACCTCGATCGGCGCGAGGATGAGCCGGATCGGCAGCATCGCCTGCGGCGCCGGGTCGACCATCTCCTTGAAGTACGCGCCCGCGCCGTTGGCCCTGATGCCGACCAAGTTGAAGAGCACCCAGGTGATGATCGCCAGCACCATCGGGATAGCGATGCGCGAGGTGGCCGGGAACTGGGCCACCGGGATGATGGCGAGCAGGTTGCAGACCGCGACGAAGCAGAACAGCACCATCAGGTAGGGGGTGTACCGTGGCCCGGTCTTCCCGATGATCTCGCGCGAGATCTGGCTGTCGATGAAGTCGTAAATCGACTCGGCGAAGTTCTGCAGCCCACGGGGGACGATCGAGGCGCGACGGTACGCGAGCCAGAACATGACCCCGACGAACAGCGCCGAGAAGATCACCAGCGCGGTGGCCTTGTTCAGGTAGAAGTTGAAGGGACCCAGGTCCACGTCAAACCAGTGCGGCGGGTTGAAGACCGCGGTCGTGGGGCCTTCGAAGCCCTCGTCACTAGCGGCGAGGACGGCCACGCAACACACCTCCATGATCCAAATTTCAACGCAGTGTCACCGGGCGAACGAGGCCCGCCCCACGGCGGAGGGGACCCCACCCTACCGGCACCCCAGGCCCAGCCGCCCGAGTTGTACGCATCGTGAGCGTCGCCCGAGCTTAGAGACTAACGATGCCCGTGACCCACGGACATGCGCGAAACGCATGATCGCATGTCCTCGGCCAGGCGCGCGGCCCAGCGACAGACCCGCCTCCGGCGGGGCCGACGGTGTCGGCGCCCGGTACCGCGAATACTATCCACACCTCCGCCATCGCGGCACGCGCTGCGATCCGCCCCGCGTCGGGTTCATCTACACGTTGCCGCCGCGTTTCGGTCTGTTGTGCCCCCCTTGGCGTTACGGGGGCGCGTGGACACGCGGAGCGACATTTCGGACAGCAGGCGGATCGCGCGAACGCGCTGAGCGTCGGACCGGCGCACACCCCCGGCTACGCACCGCCACCGAACACCGCGCCCCAGCCCTGGATCCCGCCCCGCGACCAGGAGCGGCCCCGGCCCCGGACCTTCTCGGCCAGCCCGGACCAGCGCGGGGTCGGGCGCGGAGTGCTAGAGGGCCAAAGGGCGTGCGAAAATGATCTTCCTTCGCACGCCCGGCGGCCGTTGTCCCCAGGATCACTAACGGTGCAGTGCCTGGTAGATCACCAGGTAGAGGGCGGCGGCGAGGCCCAGGATGATCCCGATCGGCAGGAACACGTCGTGCAGGCCGGTCAGCCGGTCGATGCCCCACCCGACCAGGCCCCAGAAGGCGATGCCGGCGCCGAGCGTCCCGACCGCGTTCCAGGCCTCCCCTGGGGTGTGCTCCCGGTTGGGCGGCCGGTTTCCGCCCCCCGCCTGCCCGCGGCCAGCACCCCGTCGGGCGTTTCCGCCGCGACGGTCACGCTCGCCGCCGCCGGCGGGCTCACGGCCTTCGTCCTTGTTCATCGGCCTCATCGCCCGCCCGTCACCGATGCGAGTCCGGCGCCGGCACGGCACGCGCCGGGGACTGGGCGGCGCGTCGATCCGCCGAGCCGCCGGCCCTGGGATCGCGGGCGGCGAACGTGGCCGGGTCGAAGAACGGCACCCGGGTGTGGGTGGCGGCCCACAGCTCGGCGCCGATCCAGCCGACCACGCCGGCGAGCACCGTCCAGGCCAGCGTCGGCAGGTTCACCGCCTCGACCCCGTCCAGCACGACGAGCAACACGCCGAGCAGGACGATCTTGAACCCGTAGATGCCGAGCGCGGCCGGCAGCAGCAGGTAGGGCGCCCGCCGGGCCACGAAACCCACCGCGATCTTGCTCGCCGAGAAGAAGGCCACGACGATGCCGACGCCGAGCAACGCCGCGGCGACGCCCGCCCAGCCCCGCAGGCTCGCGCCGAGCGCGACCGCGACAACGGCGATCACCGCGCTGACCGCCAGCCCCAGCCGGATGATCGGCGCACTGGTCAGAGGAGGCCGAGGGCCACCGCCCGCGCGAGGCTTCGTTCCCGCCGCGCGGCTGTCGGCGAGCACGTCGCCCGCTCTTCCCGTCACCAGCACGCTCCTCTTCGCGACCACCCGTGCCCGCCCGCCAACGCGGACAGGACACTTCCACGGTAGCGGGCGGCGGCCGGCAGCACCGCGGTCAGACAGCACTGGCCTGGACAGGCTGGCCGCGGAACCAGGGAACGGGCGTCAGGTGGAGGTGCCCGTCGCGCTGGCCGCGCGGCGAGCGGTGCGTTGGCCGAGCAGGAGCAGCACCACCACGCCGAGCAGACCTATGCCGAGGGTGGCCAGCAGGATGGGCAGCGGTGCCGACGAGAACGACGCGGCCACACCGCCGAACCCGACGAGCGCGGCCCAGAAGTACATGAACAGCACCGCCCGGACCTGCGACTTGCCGATCTCCAGCATGCGGTGGTGCAGGTGCATCTTGTCCGGCGCGAACGGCGAGCGACCTGCCCTGGTACGGCGCACGACGGCGAGGCCGAGATCGAGGAAGGGCACCATCAGCACGGCGAGCGGGATGGCCAGCGGGATCAGCGACGGCAGCGAGCGGGACGGGCCGGCGTAGCCGCCGTAGGCCACCTGACCCGTCACCGTGATCATCGACGAGGCCGACAGCAGACCGATGAGCATCGACCCGGAGTCGCCCATGAACAGTTTCGCCGGGTTGAAATTGTGCGGCAGGAACCCGATGCAGACGCCAGCCGTGACGGCGGCCAGCAGCGCGGCCGGCGTGGCCCGGTAGATGCCGTTGAGGACCGCGAGCGAGTAGGCGTAGTAGAACGTCGCCCCGGCGGCGATCGCCGCGACACCGGCCGCTAGCCCGTCCAGGCCGTCGATGAAGTTCAGCGCGTTGACGAGGACGACGACGGCGAGGATCGAGATCGGGACGGCGGTCTCCGGGCCGAGACTGAGCGTCGTCTCGCTGTCCCAGTTGATGGCGAACGAGAACTGCACCCCGAGCTGCACCATCACGGCCGCGGCCACCATCTGGCCGGCGAGCTTCGTCAGCGAGTCCAGCTCCCACTTGTCGTCGGCGACGCCGAGCAGGCAGATCAGCGTCGCCGCGATGAGCACGGCGCGAGGTTCGGACCAGTCGCGCGAGACCTGGGACAGGAACGGCAGCCGGTCGGCGACCGCGAGCCCGGCGTAGAGGCCCGCCAGCATCGCGAGCCCGCCCAGCCGGGCCGTCGGCATCACGTGCACGTCCCGGGCCCGTACCCCGGCGACGGCGCCGATACGCAACGCCAGCGCCCTCGCGACCGGCGTCGTCAGGTAGGTGACGGCCGCCGCGACCACGAAGACGAGCGCGTACTCACGCACGGCGCCATCCCATACAGCCCCGACCTCCCATTACCGCGTCGATCAGTGTGAGGGGTTCCCGCCGGTCCGCGCCCGCCGGCCTCGGTCGCGCAGGCAGGGGCGAACGGCGCCTAGCGGCGGTCCGCCTCAAGTGTCCCAGGGGATCCGTGGACCGGTGGTGCCGGCCTCCCCAGCCTGGCCGGCCCGCACGACGGAGACAACGAGGACGGCGGCGACGGCGAGGCGGGCCTCCGTCACGAGGAGACCCCCGACGGCGCCTCGACCAGCGGCAGCACCGCGCGCAACGCCGCCAGGTCGATCGCGCCCAGCCGGACCACCCGGGGGATCTCGGTGGTGCAGTCGACGATCGTGGACGCGACGCCCACCGTCGCGGGGCCGGCGTCGAGGTAGACCTCCACCTGTTCACCGAGCTGGGCCACGGCCTCCTCCGCTGTGGTCGCGGCCGGCCGGCCGGACAGGTTCGCGCTGGAGACGGCCATCGGCCCCGTCCGGCCGAGAAGGTCGATCGCGACCGGATGAAGAGGCATGCGCACCGCCACCGTGCCCCGGCTGTCCCCGAGATCCCAGCGCAGGGACGGTGCCTGCCGCACGATCACGGTCAGCCCGCCCGGCCAGAACGCCCTGGTGAGCTCGCGCACCGGCATGGTGACGTTGTTGACCAGACCTTCCAGCGTGCGCCACGCCCCGATCAGGACCGGCACCGGCATGTCCCTGCCGCGCCCCTTCGCGGCGAGCAGGGCACGCACCGCGGACGCGTCGAACGCGTCCGCGCCGATCCCGTACACCGTGTCGGTGGGCAGGACGACAAGGTCGCCCCGGCCGACCGCCCCCGCCGCCGCCTCCAGGCCGGTCTGCCTCGCCGCCTCGTCCGTGCAGTCGAACAGCCGCATGACCCCTCGCCGAACTTTCTCTCGCGCAACCGTCTGGGCTGTCTGGACGGCGCCCAGACATCGAGCCGCCCGTTCCGGGGCTGGCCTGCCCCCTGGGCCACCAACCTACAGCCGGGCCCGCCGCGGCCGAACCGCGAGATCGCGCCGCTTACTGCTTTCCCCAGATAGCGCCTTCGGCGTGACCTGGGGACCCCAGCAGGCGCGCCGTGACGAAACGGTCGCGACCCACGAGATCACGGTGCGTGACGATCTCGTTCCACCCACCGGCCGTGGCCAGCAGCTCCCGAACGACCGGGCCCTGGCCGTCGGCGTGCTCCATCGCGAACAGTCCGCCCGGGCGCAGCAGGCCCGCCGCGGCCACGGCCACGGCGCGCGGGCCGGCGAGCCCGTCCCCGCCGCCCCACAGGGCCCAGGGCGGGTCGTGGTCACCCACCTCGGGAGTGACCACGGCCCGGTCAGCGTCCGGCAGGTAGGGCGGGTTCGAGACGACGACGTCCACCCGCCCGGTCAGCCGAGCGAGCGCGGCCAGCACGGGTACACCCGCCCAGCCCTCCGGGGCGGGTACCCCCGCCGCGGCGGGGGTACCCGCGCCAGTGACGTCCGCGGAGTGCACCTCGACGGGCAGTCCCGTCGCGGCGACGTTGTGCCTCAGCCAGCGCAGCGCCGCGGGGTCGGCCTCGACCGCGTGCACCTCCGTGCCAGGCACCTCGTCGGCGAGCGCGAGCGCGATCGCGCCTGACCCGGCGCACAGGTCCACACAGACGGACGGCGTCTCACCGCCGACGGAGGCCCCGTGGCCCGAACCATGGGGGATGGCCGCGCCCATATACGTGCCCTCGAGCCGCGTCCCGGTCTTCAGCTCCTGGGACATCGGCCGCCGGGCGCGCGAAGAAAGAGCATTTTCGCGCGCCCTTTGGCCCTTCAGCACGTCGATCACCCAGCCGACGACCGTCTCGGTCTCCGGCCGGGGCACGAAGACCCCAGGACCAACGGCGAGCGCGAGGTGACGGAAGTAGGCCTCGCCGGTGAGGTGCTGCAACGGCACGCGCCGCGCCCGGCTCGTGACCAGGCCCCGCAGCCGCTCGGCGGTGTCCGGAGCGATCTCCCGAACCAGCGGGAGCCGGCCGCGCGCCACCCCCAGCACATGCGCGGCGAGCAGCTCGGCGTCGGCCCGCGGGCTCGCGACGCCCGCGTCGGCGAGCCGCCTGGCCGCTGAGGCGAGCTCCGCGGCCAGCGGCACGTCGACGGCCCCGGAACGCGTGGAGGGCGCAGGGCCGGTCACTCAGTCGTCCTCGCCGGGATTCTCCGCGAGCCTCGTGGCGAGGTCCGCCGCGGTGAGCGCGTCGAGCACGTCGTCGAGCTCGCCGTCGAGCACCTGCTCCAGGTTGTGCGCCTTATACCCGACCCGGTGGTCAGCGATCCGGTTTTCCGGGAAGTTGTACGTCCGCACCTTGTCCGAGCGATCCAGGGTGCGGACCTGGCTGGCCCTCGCCACGGACTTCTCCGACTCGGCCTTTTCCCTCGCTATCGTCAGCAGCCGGGCGCGCAGGATCCGCAGCGCCGATTCCTTGTTCTGCAGCTGGCTCTTCTCGTTCTGGCAGGAGACGACGACCCCGGTCGGCAGATGAGTGATGCGCACCGCCGAGTCGGTGGTGTTGACGCTCTGGCCACCGGGCCCCGACGAGCGGAAGACGTCGATGCGCAGGTCGCTCGGGTCGACGTCGACGTCGACCTCCTCGGCCTCCGGCATGACCAGCACGCCCGCGGCGGATGTGTGGATACGCCCGGCCGACTCGGTCACGGGCACCCGCTGGACGCGGTGCACGCCGCCCTCGAAGCGCAGCCGGCCGTACACGCCCGGCTGGCCGGGGGGAACCTGGCCGCGGTACTTCACCGCCACGCTGACGTCGCGGTAACCGCCCAGGTCGCTCGGGTTGGCGTCGAGGATCTCCGTCTTCCAGCCGCGCCGCTCCGCGTAGCGCAGGTACATCCGCAGCAGGTCGCCGGCGAACAGCGCGGACTCCTGGCCGCCCGCTCCGGCCTTCACCTCGAGAATCGCGTCCCGGCTGTCGTCGGGGTCGGCGGGCACGAGCAGGGCCCGCAGCCGCTGGCGCTGCTCGGCGATGGCGGCCTCCAGGTCGGCCACCTCGGAACGGAACGACGTGTCCTCGGCGGCCAGCTCCCTGGCCGTCTCCAGGTCGCCGTTCGTGCGCTCCATCTCACGCGCGAGCTCGACGACGGCCGCGAGCTCCGCATAGCGCCGCCCCAGCGTGCGCGCCTCCGCGGCGTCGTTGTGCACGTCGGGGTCAGCGAGCCGCTTCTCGATCTCGGCGTGCTCGACGAGCAACTTCTCCAGCGCGGAGGCCATCAGCAACCTTTTCAAAAAATCAGCGGTATGAAGCAGGAACGGCGCCCGCCCGGTCCAAACCGGACGAGCGCCGCATCGCCGCGACACCAACCGCGGTCCCCGGCCCGTCAGCCTCACGGGCCCGATCCCGACGCTCTGAGCGTCACCCAGCCACCTAGCCGGCCCCGTTCGGGGTCGACCCCCCGGTACTGTGGACCGACTCCGGACCAGGTGGGGAGAGCTCGCGGCGCCCGACCGAAGGCTCCTGCCGGATCGGCAGAGCCCGGCGGCGCCGCGGCACCCCGCCTTAACTGTTGCCGGAGACCTTCTGGCCGGGCTGGCGCTTGCCGAACCGGCGCTCGAACTTCTCCACCCGGCCACCGACGTCGAGGATCTTCTGCTTGCCGGTGTAGAACGGGTGGCACTGCGCGCACACCTCGACGCTGATCGCGCCGTTCTCCTTGGTGCTACGCGTGGTGAACGTGTTCCCACACGTACAGACCACAGTGGTCTCGTGATACGTCGGGTGAATGTCAGCCTTCATGGTCCCTCTTCTCACATGGCCGCCGGGTCGCCGTCGCAGCCGCTACGGCGTGAACCGGAGCCTCCAACCGCCCCAAGTCTGCCAGACCTGGTGACTGGGTCACGGTGCCACTGCCCTAACACCGCCGGTGCCGTGGCTAGTCCCAGCCCGTCCTGACGGTCGTCGTCCCGGCCCCCGAGCCGCGCGAGACGCGACGTCGGGGGCCGGGCCCGCGAGTCCCCGGCCCGGCCCCGCTGATGGCGGGACCGGGCGGAACGGCCCCGCGGGCGGCGGCGACGAGCCGTCCCTGGTCCTGTCCCTAGTCCTGGGATGGGGTGGACTTGGCGATCTGCATGAGGAACTCGTAGTTGGTCCTCGTCTGCTTGAGCTGACCCAGCAGCAGCTCGATCGCCTGCTGCGGCTCGCGGGTGTGCAGGACGCGGCGTAGCTTGTGCATGATCGCCAGCTCGTCGGGGGCGAGCAGGATCTCCTCCTTGCGGGTGCTGGACGCGTCCACGTCCACCGCCGGGAAGGTCCGCTTGTCGGCGATCTTGCGGTCCAGCTTGAGCTCCGCGTTACCGGTGCCCTTGAACTCCTCGAAGATGACCGTGTCCATCGTCGACCCGGTCTCGACGAGGGCCGTCGCGATGATGGTCAGCGAGCCGCCGTTCTCGATGTTGCGGGCGGCGCCGAGGAAACGCTTCGGCGGGTAGAGCGCCGTCGAGTCGACACCACCGGACAGGATCCGGCCGCTCGCGGGCGCCGCCAGGTTGTAGGCGCGGCCGAGCCGGGTGATGGAGTCGAGCAGCACGACGACGTCCTGGCCCAGCTCGACGAGCCGCTTGGCCCGCTCGATGGACAGTTCCGCCACGTTCGTGTGATCCGACGGCGGACGGTCGAAGGTCGAGGCGATGACCTCGCCCTTCACCGACCGCTGCATGTCGGTGACCTCCTCCGGCCGCTCGTCGACGAGCACGACCATGAGGTGGCATTCCGGGTTGTTTGTCGTGATCGCGTTCGCGATCGACTGCAGCACCATCGTCTTGCCGGCCTTCGGCGGGCTGACGATCAGGGCCCGCTGGCCCTTGCCGATCGGCATCACCAGGTCGATGACCCGGGTGGTCATCACGTGCGGCTCGGTCTCCATCCGCAGGCGGTCCTGCGGGTAGAGCGGGGTGAGCTTGGTGAACTCGGGGCGGCCGCGGGCCTCCTCCGGGTCCATTCCGTTGATGGTGTCCAGCCGGACGAGCGCGTTGTACTTGTCGCGACGCGCCTCGCCCTCCTGCGGCGCGCGCACGACGCCGGTGATGGCGTCGCCGCGGCGCAGCCCGTGCCGGCGGACCTGGGCGAGGCTGACGTACACGTCCGCGGGGCCTGTCAGATAGCCACTGGTCCGGACGAACGCGTAGTTGTCCAGGACGTCCAGGATGCCGGCGACCGGGATAAGGACGTCGTCCTCGCGCAGGACAGGCTCGTTCTCGACCGTTCCGCCCTGACCGCGGCGGTTGCGGCCGCGCTCGCGGAAACGGCCGCGCCTGCCCCTGCCGTCCTCGTCGTCGTCCTGCTGCGCGACCCGGCTGCCCTGGCGGTCGGGCTGCCGGTCGGTCTGACGGTCCGAGCGGTCGGCCCTGTCAGGCCGGTCCGACGGACGGTCGCCCTGGCGGGCGCTCTGGCGGTCGGTCTGCCGGCTGTTCGCGCGGTCGGCACGCTCGTGCCGCTCGCCCTGGGGCCGCTCGCCGCGATCCGGACGCTCGCCACGGTCCGGACGCTCGCCGCGGTCCGCACGCGCCCGCGGGGCCGCGTTCTCATCACGGTCCGCACGCTCGCCGCGATCCGGACGCTCGCCGCGGTCCGCACGCGCCCGCGGGGCCGCGTTCTCATCACGGTCCGCACGCTCGCCGCGATCCGCACGCGCCCGCGGGGCCGCGTTCTCACCGCGGTCCGCACGCTCGCCACGCGCCCGCGGGGCCGCGTTCTCGTCGCGCGCCACGACCGGCGCCGACGGCTCCTCGGCCCGGATGGGCCGCTCGGCGGCGGGCGCCTCCGGCTCACGGGCGGGCATCTGGACAAGCTCGCCCTGCTCGGGGCTTCCGGTGGCGCGCACCACCCGCCGCCCGCGGGTGCGCGGCGGGGCAGTGGTGGCGGCCGACGGCTCGGTACTCGTAAGGACGGTGGCCTCCTGGCCGCTCTCGGCGGTGCCGTTCGGCGTGGGCGGGCCGCCGTTCTGCGCGTTCTGGATGGCCGCGATCAGCTGGCCCTTGCGCAGCCGGCCGGTGCCCGGGATTCCCAACGAACTGGCCATGGACTGCAACTCCGGCAGAAGCATCGCCTGCAGGCCGGTACCGTTGCGGCGACGGCGAGGAGCGGCCGAGCCGGGAGTCTCCTCGTCGGCCGCGCTGGCCGACGGCGTACGGCCGTCCCCGGATACACCGCTGTCCATCGGCGCCGTCGCCGGCGCCGGCGCGGCCGGCGCGGCCGGCTGGCTGACGGGAAGCGGTGCGGGGGGCGCCGCGGACTCACGTGCGCTCTCAGGCAGCACGTCGGTGGTGTCGCTCAAGGTTTTCCTTCCCTGAAGGAACCGGCTCCTCTCGAGCCGGGTGATGCATATGGACCTTCGACCATCCGCTCCACCACCTACGTGGATGACAGATGAAGGAGATGTCGCCGCTGGCCGGCCCGAATGACACGCCCGTCGACGAGGTGGAGGACCCTGTCCTCCCGGCAGACCTCCTGGATCGCCGACCTCCCAGATCGACTTTCGCCGATCCGGCAGGGACCCGGGCTTCCAGACCTCCCCGATCGCCAACCTCCCAGATCGACTCCGTCGATCCGGCAGGGACCCTGTCGCCAGTCGGGCAGTGACCCCGGGTTCTGCAGGAACCCTGTCGCCAATCCACCAGGGAGCCCAGGCTTCGCCGATCCTGCAGGAACCCGGGCCGCGAACGAACCCGGAATCCCCCAGGCGGGGGTCCGGGGTCACCCCCGGGCAGACATCGCGGGTTAGCAGGGAAGCTGACCCAGGGTCAGCGACCAAGCTCACCCACCACGTCGCCGGTGTCGAGCCGAGGCAACGACGGGGAGGCGCGGGTACCGGAATCCTGTACCAGGACGGACCAGAGAAAGCTCCAGCCAGACCGGCGGGGCGAGCACGCGCCGCGGCGCGGCGGGTGCAGCCATCAGACTATCCAGACGGAGACACCTCGGCAACAACCTGGGGTTGCGCAGGCTTCCCGATGTGGGGTCACCGTGCTTCTACGGTACTCGCCGTTCGCTGCATCGCAACGGCCGTCACCCAACGTCACCGAGATCACGGTGCAAACCGCGAAAATGGGTGCAACCTCCCCAAAGGCGGTCCGCGTCCGCGGTCCGCGTCCGCGGTCCGCGGCCCAGCACGATCGGCCAAGGCCCGCGCCCTCGCTCACCAGACCGTGTCGACGCTTCGCCACTCACCCTGATCGGAGGCGCCGAAGGGCCACGTCGGCAGACCGACGTTCGCGGCATGCGCCACCAGCCCGGCGCTCTCGCCCACCTCCGGGCAGGGCCGACCACCGCACCCACGCGCGAGCTCCCCGACACTCCCGACAAAGGCACATGCGCCGGATGACGGGCGCTCAGCGGCGCGTCGTCACCCGGACACCATCCCGGTCGACGGCCAGCGGGAGGACGGAGAATCCCGGCGCGGACACGCCAACCGCGGCGGCCGCCTGCTCGCCACCGACGGCGAGCGCCAGCACGGTGGGACCGGAGCCGGACAGGACCGCCGCCACTCCGGCGGCACGCAGCCGGTCCACGAGAGCGGCGGATTCCGGGACCGTCGGCAGCCGGTACGGCTGGTGCAGCCGGTCCTCGGTGGCCGCGAGCAACAGCCGGGCGCGGGCGGCCCGGGCCGCCCGGGCGTCGGCGGCGTCGACACCGCCGGGTATCCCGCCGGCCGAGACGGCCGCGGCGAGATCGGTCTGGGTGAGCGCGAGCGCGAGGAGGCCGGCGCGGCCGGCCGAGAACGCCGCGTCGACGTGGGCGAGCCGATCCGGCAGCCGACCGCGCGAGTCGGCCGTGGAGGTACGCACCGAGGGCACGAAGGCCACCGGGCGCAGGTCCGCGACCGGTTCGGCCCGGTGCGCGACGGGACCTGCCGGCCCGGTCCAGGCCACGGTGAAACCGCCGAACAGGGCAGCGGCGACGTTGTCGGAATGTCCCTCGATCGCCGTCGCCACCCGCAGCGCGGCCGCCCGGTCGAACCCGGCCACGTCCGCGGCCGGGCCGGCGGGACGCGCGGCACCGGCCCGGCGGGGGCCGGCCGCGCCGCCGTCGGCGGCGCCGTCGAGGTAGGCGGCGGTGTCGAGAACGCATCCGGCGGCCACGCCCGCGACGATCGCCGCGGCGGACGAGCCGAGCCCGCGCCCGTGCGGCACCCGGTTGACGCAGCGCACGACGAGCCCCGGCTGCGGACGGCCCAGCTCGTCGAAGGCGGCCCGGATCGCCCGTACGACCAGGTTGTCCTCACCCCTCGACACGCTTTCGGCACCTTCGACGGTCACGGAGAGACCCTCGGGGCGCAGCGTCACCTCGACGTCGTCGTAGAAACCGAGCGCGAGCCCGAACGCGTCAAAGCCCGGTCCGAGGTTGGCGCTGGTCGCCGGTACCCGGACCCGGGCACCGACGACCGGCGCGGCGGCACCTGGCGCGCCGCCGGCCGTCGCCGGCGCGCGGGCCGTCCCGGCGCCGGGAGCCACGCCGGCGCGGCCACCGGCACAGGCGGCGCCGACGGTGGGCAGGGTCACGACCGCCGCAGCCCGAGCGCCTCAGCCGCACCGGCGACAGTCGGCCGGATCGTCTCCGGCTTGGCCGCGCCACTGATCGCCCAGTCCGGGTCCTTCAGGCCGTTGCCGGTCACGGTGCAGACGATCCGCTGGCCGGCGTCGACCTTCCCTTCCGCGTGCGCGGCGAGCAGACCAGCCACGCTCGCCGCGCTCGACGGCTCGACGAACACGCCCTCCTTGCGGGCGAGCAGCCGGTAGGCCGCCAGAATCTGGCGGTCGTTGACCGCGTCGATCAGGCCGCCAGAAGCATCCCTGGCCTCGACGGCGAACTGCCAGGACGCCGGGTTGCCGATCCGGATGGCCGTCGCGATCGTCTGCGGGGAGGTCACGACGCTGCCACGCACGATCGGCGCCGCACCCGCGGCCTGGAAGCCGAACATCCGCGGCCGCCCGGTGCCCTCGGCCGCGTCCGCCTCAAGGTAGCCGCGCCAGTAGGCCGTGATGTTCCCGGCGTTGCCCACCGGCAGGCAGTGGATGTCCGGAGCCGTGCCAAGCGCCTCGACGATCTCGAACGACGCGGTCTTCTGGCCCTCCAACCGATACGGGTTGACCGAGTTGACCAGCGTCACCGGATAGGTCTCGGCCAGCTCGCGCGCCACCCGCAGGCAGTCGTCGAAGGAGCCGTCCAGCTGCAGCAGCCGAGCGCCGTGCACCAGCGCCTGCGCCATCTTGCCCAGCGCGATCTTGCCGCTGGGCACGAGCACCGCGCAGACGAGGCCGGCACGGGCCGCATAGGCGGCGGCGGAGGCGCTGGTGTTACCGGTCGAGGCGCAGATGACCGCCTTGGAGCCCTCGCCGACGGCCGCGCTGATCGCCACGGTCATGCCGCGGTCCTTGAACGAGCCGGTCGGGTTCGCGCCCTCGACCTTCAGGTGGACCTCGCAGCCGGTCACCTCGGACAGGTGCGCCGCGGGAACGAGCGGCGTGCCGCCCTCCAGCAGGGTCACCACCGGGGTGCCGGCGTCCAGCGGCAGCCGATCGCGGTACTCCTCGATGATTCCCCGCCACCCGCGGTGGGCCACGCGGGCTCGGCCGCCCGCGCCGCCGAGCGGCGGCGGGCCCGGCGCGGCCCCCAGGTCGGAGCCCCCGTCCGCGCCCCCCACCCCGGCCGGGCCGGGCTGTCCGCCGGCCTCGCGGACCTCCCCGATCGGCTCCCCGACCTGCCCGATCGGCTCCGCCGATCGGGCAGGAACCCCGGATCCGGCAGGAACCCCGGGCTGCCGCGCCGATGACGTGGTCGTGGTGATCATGGCTCACCTCCCTCGACCCGCAGCACCCCGGCCACCGCGCGCACGATGTCCAGGCCGCGCAGGTCCTCAACAGTCGCCGCCAGCGCCGCGTCCGCGGCGGGATGCGACACCAGCACCAGGCTGGCATCGTCTCCCCGACCGTCCTGGCGCACGCTGCGGATGGACACGCCATGCCTGGCGAACGCGCCGGCAACGGTCGCCAGCACGCCAGTCTTGTCGGTCACGTCCAGGTTGACGTGGTAGCTGGTGGTGGTCTCGCCCATCGGCAGGACCGGGAGCTGGGCGTAGGCCGACTCCCCGGGGCCTCTCCGCCCCGCGACACGGTTGCGGGCGACCGCGACGAGGTCGCCGAGCACCGCCGAGGCCGTCGGCGAGCCACCGGCGCCGCGGCCGTAGAACATCAGCTGCCCCGCGGCCTCCGCCTCGATGAACACCGCGTTGAACGCCTCGCGCACAGCGGCCAGCGGGTGCGAGCGGGGCACCATCGCCGGGTGCACCCGCACGCTCACCCCCGGGCGTTCCGAGGAGCGCTCGGCGATCGCGAGGGCCTTGACGGTGCAGCCCATAGCGCGGGCGCTGGCGATGTCGGCCGCGGTGACCGAACCGATGCCCTCGCGGTACACGTCGTCGAGCGTCACCCGCGTGTGGAATGCCAGCTGGGCGAGGATCGCGGCCTTGGCCGCCGCGTCATAGCCGTCGATGTCGGCGCTCGGGTCGGCCTCTGCGTAGCCGAGCGCGCCCGCCTCCTCCAGCGCCTCGGTGAACGACGCGCCGGTCTCGTCCATCCGGGTGAGGATGTAGTTCGTGGTGCCGTTGACGATGCCGAGCACGCGGCGCACCCGGTCGCCGGCCAGGCTCTCGCGCAGGGGGCGCAACAGCGGGATCGCGCCGGCGACCGCCGCCTCGTAGTACAGGTCGACGTCGGCCGCGGCGGCGGCGTCGTGCAGCGTCGACCCGTCGGAGGCGAGCAGCGCCTTGTTCGCGCTGACGACGGATTTGCCGGAGTTCAGCGCGGACAGCAGCCAGCTGCGCGCTGGCTCGATGCCACCGACCACCTCGACGACGATGTCCACGTCGCCGCGGGCGACCAGGCCCGCGGCGTCGGTGGTGAACAGCGACGCGTCGACGGGCACGTCGCGCTCGCGGCCAGGCCGGCGAACCGCGATACCCACGAGCTCCAGCGGCTCGCCGACTCTCGCGGTCAGGTCGTCGGCCTGCTCGTGGAGCAGCCGGACGACCTCGGAGCCGACCACGCCGCAGCCCAGCAGCGCGATCCTCATCGCCCGGCCTCCCCAGGTTTCGAGCCCTCGCCCGCGGCGTCGTCGACGCCGTCGACGTCGACGTCGAGGCGCAGCAGATCGTCGTCGGTCTCACGTCGGACGATCACCCGCGCCGCGCCAGCGCGCACCGCGATCACCGGCGGGCGGCCCACGTGGTTGTAGTTGCTGGCCATCGAGCGGTGGTACGCACCGGTGGCCGGGACGGCGACGAGATCACCGGGGGCGATGTCGGCCGGCAGCGGCACGTCATGCGCCACCACGTCCCCGGACTCGCAGTGCCGGCCGACCAGTGTCACCACGTGGTGCTCGGCCGAGCCTGGCCGGGAGACCAGGCGGGCCGTGTAACGCGCGTCGTAGAGCGCGGTGCGGATGTTGTCGCTCATCCCGCCGTCCACGCTGACGTAGGTGCGGAGCCCGGGCAGCTCCTTGACGGTCCCGACGCGGTACAGCGTGACCGTGGTCGGCCCGACCATCGCCCGGCCGGGCTCCACAGCCAGCCGCGGCACCGTCAGCCCCGCGCCGGCACACTCCTTGCCGACGATGGTGTGCAGCCGGTCGGCGACCTCCGCGACGGCCAGCGGGGCGTCCTCGCCGGTGTAGGCGATGCCGAGGCCGCCGCCGAGGTCCAGCTCTGGCAGCTCGACGCCATGCTCGTCGCGCACGGTCACGAGCAGGCCGACCATCCGGTGCGCGGCCAGCCCGAAGCCGGCCGTGTCGAAGATCTGCGAGCCGATGTGGGCGTGCAGGCCGACCAGCTCCAGCGTGTCAGCCGCCCCCAGCACCTGGCCGACCGCCGCCGTCGCGGCACCGCTGGCCAGCGAGAACCCGAACTTCTGGTCCTCCTGGCCGGTGGCGATGTACTCGTGGGTGTGCGCCTCGACGCCCGGGGTGACGCGGATGAGCACACGCTGGCGGATACCGGCGGCGCGGGCGATCTCGGCGAGGCGCTCGATCTCGACGAACGAGTCGAGGACGATCCTGCCGACGCCGTGGGCGACGGCGCGGCCCAGCTCCTCGACGGACTTGTTGTTGCCATGGAAGAGCAGCCGCTCCGGCGGGAAGCCGACCGAGGCCGCGACGGCCAGCTCGCCGCCGGTGCAGATGTCGAGGCTCAGGCCCTCTTCAGCCACCCAGCGGGCCACCGCCCGACACAGGAACGCCTTTCCCGCGTAGTACACGTCGCCATCCGGGAAGCCGGCCCGCCAGGCCCGGGCCCGGGCACGGAAGTCGTCCTCGTCCAGGAAGAACGTCGGCGTGCCGAACCGGTCGGCCAGCTCGTCGACACGCAGCCCGCCGAGCCGCAGCACCCCGTCGTCGTCGAGCGTGGCCGTCGCCGGCCATACCTGCTCCTCCAGAGGTGCCCCCGTCGAAGGCGCCCCCCTGGGGACCCCCACGGCGACGATGGCGGCGCCTCGGGCGGCCGGAGGCCCGTCGGGCGGCATGGCCGAAGGACGCGCGACGATGGCGGAGCCTCGCGCGGCCGGAGGCCCGTCGGGCGGCATGGCGGGCACGGCTGCGCCGGCAGAGGGTCGCGACATCGAGCTCACACTCACATTCGTTGCGGGGCGGAGACGCCGAGCATCCGCAGCCCGTTCGCGAGGACGACCTTCGTCGCCTCGACCAGCAGCAGCCGGGCGCCGGTCAGCGGCGTCGGCTCCTCGTCGCCCTGCGGGAGTACCCGACAGGCGTCGTAGAAACGGTGGTAGGCCCCGGCCAGCTCCTCCAGGTAGCGGGCCAGCCGGTGCGGCGCGCGCAGCGCGACCGCCGAGGTGACCACACCCGGCAGCTCCCCTAGCGCCCGCAGCAGGTCTCCCTCCCGCGGGTGGCTCAGCAGCGCGACATCGACGCCCTCGAGGACCGTGGAGTCACCGCCCGCCGCCGGGATTCCCAGCTGGGCCGCATTGCGCAGCAGCCGACAGGTCTCGGCGTGCGCATATCGCACGTTGAAGGCCGGATTCTCGGATGTCTGCCGGGCGGCCAGGCCCAGGTCCAGGTCGAGCGGTACATCCGGCGGCAGGCGCACCAGCAAGTACCGCGCGGCCTCACCTCCGACGGTGTCAGCGAGATCCGCCAGAGCCGCCGCGGCGGCGGGGCCGGCGGGGCCGGCGGGAGGCGCGGGGACGACGTCGAAGCCGGCGGCGGCGAGCAGCCGAGCGAGGGCCGCGGCGGCCACCGCCTGCCGTGCCGCGGCCAGCGGCGACGGTTCTCCCGGGCCAGCGGCGGACACGGCATCCGCCCAGACGCCCCGGCGCCCCTTGGCACGGCCGTAGGCGTCGCCCCCCCGCACGACCACGCGAGCCAGCTCGCCGAGCGCGGCCGGCGCCAGGCGGATGTTGAGAAATCCCGGATCGGCCACCTCGACACCGGCGATCCCGGAGCCCTGACACAGCCGGGCAGCCAGCAGATCCGCGACCTCGCGCGCCGGGCGCCGGGCGGCCCTGGCGAGCTCCAGCGCCGCGGCCGAGGCATAGTCGCCGTGCTCCGGGTTCCTCGGGCGCCGCACCGGCACCGTCGCCGGGATCGCGACGTCGATCGCACCGTCCGCGACCGCGTCGCGGACGGCCGACACGATCGCGTCTGCGACGTCGGCGGGGGTCATGCCGCGATGCTATCGGCGCGTCCGGACAGTCGGCGTGAACGAGGAGGCCGGCAAGATCACAGCGGCACCGTCGGGCGGCCGACCGACGACCGGCCGCCGATGCCAGATTGGACACCAGGCTGCCTGACGGGGCCGGCCGCGCCACCCGCCATCCGGCGCCTCAGACCGGCTGACCAGCCGCGAGCCGCTGGACGACGCCGATCAGCTCGTCAGGGTCGAACGGCTTCGTGAGATAGCAGTCGACGCCGACGCGGGCACCACGGCGCAGGTCCGCCTCCTGAGCACGGGCCGTGAGCACGACCACCTTGATGCCCGCCGTCGCCGGGTCGTCACGCAACCGGCTCGCGACCTCCCAGCCATCCACCTTCGGCATCATGATGTCCAAGGTGATCACCGCCGGGTCGATCTCACGGATCCGCTCCAGACAGTCCGCCCCATCCACCGCGGTGTGGACCTCGAACCCCTCCAGCTCCAGATTGACGACCACGAGCTGGCGGATCACCGGGTCGTCGTCAACGACCAGGACACGCAAAGGTTCGAAGTGCACGCCGGAAGCTTACGGCGCGCCCGCTTCCCGGTCCGGCGTTCAGACCTGGTACGGTATGCCTCGTTGCCAAGGGCGATCCGGCAACCGCGCACGGGACCCAGCGCCCCGTCCAGACGACCGGTCCGCCCCCGTAGCTCAGGGGATAGAGCACTGCCCTCCGGAGGCAGGTGCGCAGGTTCGAATCCTGCCGGGGGCACGCAAGAACGATCTTTCGTTTCGCTATTTGTGCTGGTCAAGCAGGGTGAACGCGATCGCGGCCGGACTCCGCCGCTCAGCCCGAAACGCGCCACAACGGTCGTCACCAGCGGTTTTCGCGATCTCGGCCGGGCGTAGGTTCGCACCTATGGTGGTCGCTCCAGCAAGCACATCGACGACAGGCCCGATGAAGTCGGGGTGGTCGTCGCCGAGGGTCCTCCGCAGCCTCCGCGCGTCGTCCCGCAGGGTGCGGACAACCGCACAGTGCCTAAGGACCCGCAGCATGCGCGGCGAGGTTGCACACGGCGATGATCGTGGCGGAATGGTCGTCACCGCCCACGGGACGAGCCGCGGAACTCGCTGACAGCCGGCGCAGCGAGGACTCGACCCGGACGACGTCCGTCAGATGGTGGACGTCGCGCCCGTCGGCATCACTGTCGCCCTCGCCGTCAACTACTCCGTAAATGATGTTGGAGGGCCCCGCAGCGAGCGGCCCGCAAGGGTTACACATCCCGGCCTCGTCCTCGCTGTTCAGCGGGTGCCTGTCCAGTAGGGCCAAGCGGAGGAACACCTCCGAGCACATCGCTCGAAGCGACCCCGAACAGTCGGGACAGCCCGGACCCTTGCGGCGGATCGTCCTTGAGCGCCTTGGCAAGCTCGACCACGACGTCCATCTGCTGCCCGCGCCGCGAGAGGCGATCCCCGAGTTGGATGAGACTTTCGGTCTTGCGCCGGTTGGTGCGCTCCCGGGCGAGCCAGACACCGGCCCACGAGGCTGCGACGATCGATGGGATCGCGATCTGGGTGATGGTCGAGAGAACCATCAGTGCCCCATGCGGGTCTGGCGGTCCCAGACCGGGACGTGCATCTCGTGCCGGAGGACGGCGGCCTGGCCAAGACCCGCAGGTGGGCCGCCGGCCGCGCGCCGGGTTGCCTGTTCCATGGTTAGCTACTTGCCGGATCAGAGGAGACCAGGACCTGGTCGAAGAACTCGTCGCGAGTCTTCGGGTCCAGCAGGCCCTCCGGGGTATCCGCCTCACGGAGAGACCTCTCGATGACAGCGCGGGGAATTCCCAGCCGACGCTCCGCCTCATGAACGGTCATCGAGATCGCATGACTGGCCTGAACCGGATTGTGGAGAATAACCCATTCAAGCATCCTGCTGACATCCGGACCAATGGCGTATGAGTACCTCTCGAACGGGCCGGTCGCGAGTTCCTTACTTATGGCAAGCTCGTCGATCAGCGCATGACAGAGAGTGTTCGCCACGGTGTCCCAGGGCACCAGAGAGGAACCCGCGAGGCCGGCGGCGACGCTCCAGCTGAGCTGTTCCGCGACCTCGCGGACAGCTTCAGGGGTCCTCCATCTCAGTGCCCACCGGCGGCGGCGGTCCGGCCGTTCCCACAGTGTGGACAAGAAGATCCTTGTGTACCGGTCCCACACGTCGATGATGCCCGCCGGCTGCGCCGCCTTACCGCGGGTCTTCGAGACCGTCGCGGTGAGTCCCTCCGGAGAGCGATCGCGCTGCTCGACCCACTCCTCGGCGACACGCCGAGCCCACAGGCTCCGACCACCGACCACGGCCTGAGGAGCCGGAACGTCTCCCTGACCCCGCGCGATGTATCCGCGCAAGGTCGACGGCGCTATCCCGGCGATAGCGGCAAGCTCGGCGGGACCGAGTAGCTGGTCAGCGGCGAGCTCTGGAGCGGAGACCCGTACCACGCAGCCCACCTGGGATGATCCCGGCGGTCGACGCGCTGCCCAGGCGTTCAGATCGTCCTGCCAGGAAGCGCATGGGCCGGCGTCGGGGTCGACGTCGGTGATCGTAAGAATCCTGCCTCGACCGGCTCCACTCGTATCGGCGACGAGAAGGTCCGCCGCGGTTACCGAACTGGCTCCGGGAGCCGGACGGGCGACGTACTCCTCGTTGACGGTGTCCCATACCTGCGACGGCCGGAACCAGGTGGCGCCGTCCCACCAGTAACCGCCAGAACGGAACAGCAGCGCCGGCCCCCAGAACGCCGTGTGAGCTGCCGGTGAGTCCGCGTCGCGGTAGACCAGCACCGACCGGCCGTGCTCCGGGTGCCAGCGAACGCACCAGGCCAGGTCATGACGGACCGGGTCGGTCGTGAAGGCCACCCAGCCGTCGCCGTGCAGTGCGTCCTGGCGGCCCCAGGTCTCACCACCCGGACGGCGACCGATCGCTGCGATCGCCTGCGGGTCATCGACAGGGATGTGGGAGTCATCGACGAACGGAACGTCTGGAACCGGGTGATCGGTCCTGAGCCCGTTCGCCACAACCCGAACTAGATGCAGCGGCATCGCGTGCACCTTCCGACGTTGATGATGTGCCTATTGGCAGCATACACGGCCGGATAGTGACATCGCCATGAGAGTGCCTGCGGCACAGGGAGTTGCTCGCGCGCCACGCCAGACCTCGCTGACAGATCGCCGGGCGAGCCAGCGGCAGCCCAGCAACCTGCAAGTTGTTCCTGGACGATCTTGCGGACCAGTACCGGGGATTTGGCCGGTCTACAGAGCGTTCGTCGGGCAGGTTTTCCGGTAGGGCTCGGTGGCCGCGTAGCGGGTCCATTCCTGGGGAGCGTCGAGGGTCAGGCTCCGGCGGCCGCCTCGCAACGCTGATGGAAGGTGGCGAGATCGTCGGGGTTCTTGCAGTACACGTCGATCTTGCGGGTCTGGCCGTCAGTGACCGAGTGCCGTTTGATCATGACGAGGGGAAATAGATCGCCGGTGGTGCGGCCGACGAACGGGAACGGGCGGCTGCCGCCGGGGTACGCCCCGGCGGC
>NZ_JASNFO010000093.1:0-64052 GCF_032027725.1 Pseudofrankia coriaricola
CCCGGCCACGAGCGAAGCGACGTAGCCCCCCGAGACGGCGGCTTCGGGTTGGCGACGTACAGCGTGACGCAACCGAGCTGGCGCGGAGGCGCACCTCCGCGGAGGCCCGGCCACGAGCGAAGCGACGTGGTCGGGCCGCAGCGGAGGTCGCCGCAGCGCACGTGAGCGCAGGAGGACGGCGCGCGGAGGTCCCGTGGGAGCGAAGCGAGTACGGGGCCGGAGCGCGCCGCCCGCACGGAGCGAACCAGAAACAGCCTTTAGCCCCGCCCCGGAACCTGTGGGGACGGGGCCGGCGACGTCGGACGCCGCCCTGCGAGCGCCGACCACCGGCGTCACTACGGCGCACCACGCCACCGCGTACGGGCGCGAAGCGCCTCCCCCGGTTGACGGTTTGGCGCCCCTTGCACGCAAGGATGGCCCGTTGAGATGTCACACTCGGGAATGGAAAGCTCCCGCCGGGGGCCGGACCGATCCGCTGATCCCGGAGGAGGGCCTTAGGTGGCTACGGAGCCAGGAGTCCTGCACTGGCGCGACCCAGCTGGCGATCTCGGCCAGCTGGCAGACGTGGCCGACCGGATCCAGCGTTCGGTGGCCGGGGTGATCGACGGCAAGCCCGAGGCGATCAGAGCCGCGCTCGTCGTGCTGCTGGCCGAGGGCCACCTGCTCATCGAGGACGTGCCCGGCGTCGGCAAGACGATGCTGGCCAAAGCGCTCGCCCGCTCGATCGACGCACGGGTGCGCCGCATCCAGTTCACCCCCGACCTGCTGCCCGGTGACGTCACCGGCGTGAGCGTCTACAACCAGGGCACCCGCGACTTCGAGTTCCGCCCCGGCCCGGTGTTCGCGAACATCGTCGTCGGCGACGAGATCAACCGCGCTGAGCCGAAGGCCCAGTCCGCGCTGCTGGAGTGCATGGAGGAGCAGCAGGTCACCGTCGATGGCGTCAGCTACCGGCTGGAGTCGCCGTTCATGGTGATCGCCACCCAGAACCCGGTCGAGATGGAGGGCACCCGGCCGCTGCCGGAGGCGCAGCGCGACCGCTTCACCGCCCGGATCTCGATGGGCTACCCGTCGCCCGCCGCCGAGTTCTCGATGCTCGACAGCCACGGCAACGCCGACCCGCTGGCGGACGTCGTCCCGGTCACCTCCGCCGCCGAGATCGCCAAGATGAGCTCCCTGGTGCGCGGGGTGCACGTCGCCGACGAGGTCCGCCAGTACGTCGTCGAGCTGGTGGGCGCCACCCGCCGCCACCCGGAGATCACGCTCGGCGCCTCCCCGCGCGCGGCGCTGCACCTGATCCGCACCGCCAGGGCCGCGGCCGCGCTCGACCGCCGGTCGTTCGTCCTGCCCGACGACGTTCAGGCGCTGCTGGTGCCGGTGCTCGCCCACCGGCTGCTGCTGCGCCCGGAGCTGGCGATGTCCGGCGACCCGGTTGTCGACATCGCCGCGCGGCTGCTCGCGGACATCGTCGCCCGCACGCCGATCCCCCGTCCCGGCCCGGCCGCCCGGCCGCCGCGACGCGGGCACTGACGGACACGCGGTGCGCGACCTCGCCGCCGCCCTGCGCGGACTGACCGTCCGCGGCCGCTCGTTCCTGGCCGCGGGCGGCGCCTGCGCCGTCTCCGCGCTGGTGCTCGGCGAGCAGGACCTGCTGCGGGTGGCTCTTCTACTTGTGCTGCTGCCGCTGTCGGCCGCGGTGTTCGTCTCCAGGACGCGCTACCGGCTCGCCTGCACCCGACGGATCGACCCGCCTCGGGTCGCCGCCGGCCGGACCGCGCAGGTGCATGTCCGGCTGGACAACATGAGCCGGCTGCCCACGTCGGTGCTGCTCGTCGAGGACCGGGTACCGGATGCGCTCGGCGCCCGCGCCCGTTTCGTCCTCGACCGGATCGAGCCGGGCGGCACCAGGGACCTGTCCTACGAGCTGCGCGCCACGCACCGCGGGCGCTACCAGCTGGGCCCGATGTCGATCCGCCTCGCCGACCCGTTCGGGTTCTGCGAGCTGACCCGCGCGTTCCGCAGCCGCGACGAGCTGGTCGTGACGCCGGCGATCGAGCTGCTGCCCGGCACCCGGGCGGAGCCGTACGCCGCCGTCTCGACGCGGCGTCGCTCCGCGCTGCACGGCGAGGACGAGGTCACCACCCGGCCGTACCGGTCTGGCGACGACCTGCGCCGGGTGCACTGGCGCACCACCGCCCGGGTCGGTGAGCTGATGGTCCGCCGGGAGGAGAAGCCACGGGTGGGCGGCGCGACCGTGCTGCTCGACGACCATCTGGGGTCGTGGGGCCACTACGTCGGCCCGGAGTCACCGTTCGAGTGGGCGGTCAGCGCGGCCGGCTCGATCGGCGCTCACCTGGCGCGCAGCGGCTACGGCGTCCGGCTGGTCACCCATCGCGGGCTCGCGGCCGTCGCGGCAGCCGGCAACGTGAACCCGCTGCTCGACGAGCTCTCGACGGTGACCCAGGTCCCGACGTTCGACCCGAACGCGGCCTACGCGGCGGTCGCGGCCGGCGACGGCGGGATGTTGGTGCTCGTCCTCGGGCATACCTCGCCGCCTGTGGCCCGCAAGCTCGGCGCGATGCGGCCGCGCTCGGCGCCGGCTGTCGCCGTGCTCGTCGACCTGTCCCGCTGGGGCCAGGACCCGGCGGCCACCACCGACCTCGCCGGCTCCGAGCTGGCGTTCACCCGCGCCGGCTGGCGGGTGCTCGTCACCGGGCGCGGCAGCCGGCTCATCGACGAGTGGCCGCGGGTGACGCTGCCCGCCGTCCGGTACGCGTCCGGCTGGTCGCGCGCCGGCTCCCGGCCGGGCACCCCCTGGCTGGGAGCCGCCCCCTGGGCCGGCCGGGGCGACGGCCCGGCCAATGCCCCGGGGACCGGGCCGACCGGCGGCACGGCCGCCACCGCCCTGACCACTGACGACGGCGCCCCAGGCGATCGCGACCGCCGCGGCATCACCGAAGGCCTCGATGAGCGCTGGCAACGCCGCGGGGCTGGGCGCGACGGCTACAGCGACGGCGACGCTCACGAGGTCTCACGATGAACAAGGTGCCGGCATGACCCAGCCTCCCCGCCGATCTGCCAGACCCGGGTCTATGTCGTCCCGCACGTTTGGCCCTGGCCCGGACAGGGAGGCAGATCGGGGGGGACCCCGGCTCGCCATGCCCGCCACCAACCAGCCGGGCGCGAGCGCCGGCCGGCGGCGCACCGCCCTGCTGGGCGCCGGCCGCTCCAGCGCGCAGGAGCAGTGGGTGCCCACGGCCGTGGGCGCGTTCGCCTCGCTGATGTGCGCGCTCGCCCTCACACCGCTGTTCCGCGGTCTGTGGTGGTGGTTCGGCCCGGCGCTGCTGGCCGTCCTCGTGGTCGTCGGGCTCGCCGCCCTCGGCCGCCGCGCCGGCCTCGGCCCGTCCGCGACCATCGTCCTGAGCCTCGCCGGCCTCCTGCTCACGCTCACCGGGCTGTGCACGCGTGCCGAAGCCTGGCTCGGCTTCATACCGAACGGTGCGAGCCTCGCGCGCCTGACGGAGCTGATGTCCGACGGCCGAAGCGACATGTCTCGGCTGGCCGCGCCGGTGCCGAGCCGGCCAGGCCTGGTCGTGCTGACCGTTCTCGGCGTCGCGCTCGTCGCGCTGGTCGTTGACCTGCTGACGGTCGCCGCCCGCCGGCCGACCCTGGCCGGGCTGCCGTTGCTCGGGCTGTTCGCGGTGCCGGCCGCCGTGCTGCCCGGCGGCGTCGGCGTGGCGCCGTTCGCCCTCGGCGTGCTCGGCTTCCTGGCGCTGCTCATGCTCGACGGGCGCTCCGTGATCGGGCGGTGGGGACGTCTCGTCACCACCCACGGCCAGGGACGCTCCCAGCTGCTGTTGGGTGGCCTGGCCGGCCGGGTCGCCTTCGGCGCCGTGCTGCTCGCCGTGCTGGTCCCGGTGGTCACGCCGTCGCTGAACGGCAACGGCCTGGTCAACCGCGACAAGGGGGCGGCGAGCGGGAACGGCCCCGGAAGCTCACAGACCAAGGTGAGCCCGCCGATGGCGACGCTCACCCAGCGGCTGCACGACAACCCCGACCGCCCGGTGATGACCGTGCTGCGGCCGAACGACCCGGACGCCCCGTTGCATCTGCGGCAGGTGGCGCTGGACGACTTCGACGGCAGCGCCTTCAACATGCGCCAGCTGGAGGCGACCACCGACGACCGCATCGAGCATGGCCTGCCCGGCCCGCCCGCCGGCCTGACCATCACTGAGACCGTCGCGACGATCTCCATCAAGCCCGGCTACCCGGACGTCTACCTGCCGGTGCCGGGCCTCCCGACGTCGGTCAAGGACCTCACCGGCGACTGGCGCCTCGACCGGGCGACCGGCACCATCTTCGCCGCCCACGCCAACGCGTCCGGCATCACCTACACGGTCACCGCCGCCACCCCGGCTCCGACGCCCCGGGAGCTGACCGCCGGCGGGCCGCGGCCGCCGAACCTCGGCAAGGACGTCATGCTGCCGAAGAGCGTCGACCCGCGGGTCGGCGAGCTCGCGCGGCAGATCGCCCAGGGGCGTTCCACCGACTACGACAAGGTCCGCGCCATCCAGGACTACTTCCGCGGTGGCACCTTCACCTACGACCTCAACGGCGCGCCGACGAACAAGCCGGGGGCACTCGCCGAGTTCCTCTTCGGGAGCAAGCGCGGCTACTGCGAGCAGTTCGCCTCGGCGATGACGGTGCTCGTCCGGTCGCTGGGGATTCCGGCGCGGGTGGCCGTCGGCTTCGTCGACGGCATCCGCCAGGCCGACGGCAGCCGGCTGATCCGCAACGGCGACGCGCATGCCTGGCCGGAGGTCTGGCTGCCCGGCACCGGCTGGATCGCCTTCGAGCCGACCCCGCGCACCGACGGTGCCACCCCGGCGCCGAACTACGCGCCCGACCCGGGCCAGGCCCCGGCCGGTCAGGGCACGTCCACCCCGGGCCAGACGCAGCCGGCGACCCCGACGCCTGGCGGAAGCCAGCCGGGCACGACGGAGAGCGCGGGCCCGGCGGACGGGCCGCAGCCGGCGAACCCAGAGGGCCGCTCGACCGCCGACCTCGCCGACAGCCTGCGCCAGACCGACCTCAGCGCGCCGAGACTGAGCGTGCGGACCGCGGACCCGGCCGCTTTCAAGAACGTGTTCCTGCGGGAGACCGCGCTGGACACGTTCGACGGCGAACGCTTCACGTCGGTGCGCCTCCCCGGCGCCGATGACACGGCGCTGGCCGCGGGCCTGCCCGGGCCCGCGGCGGGCGTCGCGACGACCGCGGTCACCGCGACGGTCGCCGTCCACCCCGGCTTCCACGAAACCGAGCTGCCGGTGCCCGGCGTTCCGGCGTCGGTCACCGGGCTGGAGGGCGACTGGTGGCTGAACAAGGCCACCAGCACCCTCTACGCCACGGTCGGCACGTCGGCGGCCGGCGCCACCTACACGGTGCAGTCCCAGATCCCGACGCCGACGGCCGCCCAGCGCGCCGCCACCGGAGCGATACCCGCCGAGTTGGCCGTCGACCGAGCGCTGCCCGCCACCATCGACCCGCGGGTCGAGTCACTGGCACGGGAGCTGACGGCCAACTACCACCGCGACTACGACAAGGTCAGCGCGCTCGAGCGCTACCTGCGCGGACCCACGTTCGCCTACGACCAGGACGCCGTCGCCGGTACGCTCGCCAACTTCCTGTTCGGCACGAAACGTGGCTTCTGCGTTGACTACGCGACGGCGATGGCGGCGATGGCCCGGTCGCTCGACATCCCCGCCCGGGTCGTGACCGGCTTCGCCTTCGGCGTCCCGCAGGCCGACGGCACGCTGCTCTACAAGGACGGCAACAGGCACGCCTGGACGGAGGTCTGGCTGCCCGGCACGGGCTGGATCGGCTTCAACCCGACCCCGGTCGGCGAGCTGCGCGGGCTCGGCGACAGCACATGGTCACCCGGCTCGGACCAGCACCAAAGTGAGACCGGGCAACAACCGGCCGCGACCGCGACCCCCGGGGCTGGCGCCGGCACCGGCGGGGAGACGGGCGAACAGGGCGGAACGGGGCGCGCGGCACACATCGCGCTGTGGGTCGGGATCTGGCTGGTGGTCGCGCTCGCCGCGCTCGGTCTGCTGTTCGCGCCGGCCATCGCGCGGCGGGTCATCCGACGCCGGCGGCTGCGGGTAGGCCCGCGGGCGGACGCGGCCACGGCTGACACGGCCGGCGACGCGTCCGCCCGGGCGAGCGCGCGGGTGCGGGCCGGCTGGGCGGAGCTGCTGGACGTGTCGACGGACCTCGGCATCCCGCTGCGGCCCAGCGACTCGCCGCGGATGGTGGTCGCGCGGCTGTCCTCCTACCTGTCGGCGGGGCCGGAGGCGGACGACGAGCGGGTGGTCGCGGCGCGGGCGGCGCTCGGCCGGATCGGCTGGGCCGAGGAACGGGTCCGCTACGCCCCGCCGGGCACCCCGCTCGGCGAGGGCGCGGGCACCATCGGGGCCGACGTGACCACGGCGATCGACACCCTGCTGGCCGTGGCGCCGCGCAGCCGCCGGCTGGTCGCCCAGGTCGCCCCGCCGTCCGTTCTGCGCAGGCTGACCCGGTCCGGTGCGTACGCGGCCGACGAGCGCGCCTGGCAGCGCCGCTCCGTCGACCCGGCCTCGCCGCCGGCGGCGGGCCCGGCTCCGGGGCGCGAGTCCGCGGAGCCCCCCGAGCCCGCCGGCCGGTCCTGACCTGGCCGTTCCTGACCTGGCCGGCCTCGTCGCGACCCGCTGCGGCCAGGGTCGGGACGTAGGTTGGGCTGTCCGCGGGACCACATGCCCGGTTGCTTGTTTACGCTTGGTTCTACAGGGGTGGCGACGCTGGGCTGTCTCTGGCCTATCGGCCAGAGGCGGCCCAACGGACGCGACCACGAACCAGAAGCACGCACCCGGGGACCCGAGCGTCCTCGGGGTACCTATTCGGTGTAACGGCTGGGTACCTAGGATGGCCGGTTGCCTACCGCGCCCGCTCTCGGATGCCTATCCTTGGTTAGGTTCGTCCTACCGGCCGTGGGAGGAGCGTCGATGCCGCTCTCGGAGAACGAGCAGCGCATGCTCGAGCAGATCGAGCGCGCTCTTGTCGAGGACGACCCGAAGTTTGCGAGCACTGTCCGCTCGGCTACTCCGCGTACCTATCTGGTCCGCCGGATTCGCCGCAACGCGGTGTTGTTCGTCCTCGGACTCGCGATGTTGATTGTCGGCGTCGTGCTCAGCCAGATGCCGGTGCTGACCGTTGTCCTCGGCATTCTCGGCTTCTCGATCATGCTGACCGCCGCCGTGCGCGGCTCCGCTGACCTGCGCCGCATGAGCGGCCGGGGCGTCGACCACGGCCGCCGCGGCGGCGGCGCCCCCCGCCGCCGCACCCGCCCCAGCATCACCGAGCGCTTCGAGGAGCGCTGGCGCCGACGCTGGGAGGGGTGACCTGTATTTTTGGTTCGCTCCGTCCGGGCGGCGCGCTCCGGCCCCGTACTCGCTTCGCTCCCACGGGACCTCCGCGCGCCGTCCTCCTGCGCTCACGGGCGCTCCGGCGACCTCGCTGCGGCCCCCCTACATCGCTTCGCTCGTAGGAGGGCCTCCGCGAGGCGCGCCTCCGCGCCCAGCCCGGTTGCTTGCCGCTGCAGCTGAACCGCTGGGTTCGCTCCGTCCGGGCTCGTCGCGCTTCGGGACGGGTGGCGTCCGGGGCGGGCGGGGTAGGAGGCTCGCGGGGGCTACGGCGCCCGCGCCGAAGCGGTGGCTGGCAGCGTCGGTGGCGCGGTCAAGCTGGGACCAGGCGGCGGGGCGCTCGTCGAAGGCAAGCTGGTGACCGGTGGAACCGGCGTCGGTGAGGCTCGCGGCGCGGACGCCGAGGAGCCGGACGGCCCGACCGGCTATCCCCGCCTCCTGGAACAGGGCCAGGGCCGTGCGGTAGATCTCCTGGCTCACGTCGGTGGGCTCACGCAGCGTGCGCGCCCTCGTGACCGTCGTGAAGTCCGCGAACCGGATCTTGATCCCGATCGTGCGGCCGGCCCGGCCGCGTGCCCGCAGCCGGCGGGCCACCTGGCCGGACAGGCGCAGCAGCTCACGCGCGAGCTGGCCCATCTCGGCGACGTCGACGGACAGCGTGTGCTCGGCGCTGATGCTGACCTCGGTCGTGTCCGGGTCGACGGCGCGCTCGTCGCGGCCGTGGGCGAGCGCGTGCAGATGGTGGGCGGCGGCGTCGCCGAGGGCGTGGCGCAGGGTGAGCAGCGGGCAGTCGGCGATGTCACCGATGGTGCGCAGGCCGAGCCGGCCGAGCGCCGCCTCGGTGGCCCGCCCGACTCCCCACAGCGCGGACGTCGGCAGCGGGTGCAGGAACGCGAGCACCTCGCCGGGCGGGACGACGAGCAGGCCGTCCGGCTTGCACCTGGTCGAGGCGATCTTCGCGACGAACATCGTCGGCGCGACGCCCACCGAGCAGGTGAGCCCCTCCTCGACGAGCACCCTGGCGCGGATCATCCCGGCGATCTCGGCGGGGGTCCCGAACAGCCGGCGGGCGCCGGAGACGTCGAGGAACGCCTCGTCCACGGACAGCGGCGCCACCAGCGGGGTGACGTCCCGCAGGACCGCCATCACCCGTCGCGAGACCTCCTGGTAGCGGTCCCGTTCCGGCGGCAGCACCAGCGCAGACGGGCACAGGCGACGGGCGCGGGCGAGCGGCATGGCGCTGTGGACGCCGTAGGCACGCGCCTCGTAGGTCGCGGAGAGCACCACCCCGCGCGGCCCGCCACCGATGATCACCGGCTGGCCGCGTAACTCGGGACGGGCGAGCAGCGTCACCGCGGCGAAGAACGCGTCCATGTCGACGTGCAGGATGTCGCTTTCCGCCGAGCCCACCGATCCAGTCTGGCTGGTCATGGGGCGGCCGGGGCGCGGCGGGCGAGTACGTGCAGCTGGGCGGCCAGGTCGCGATAGGGCGGACGGGCGGACACGGCGGCCTCCAGGTCGGCAAGCTGGTCGGCCCAGGCGGCGGGCGGCTCCCGCTCGCCCTCGCCGCGGGCGGGTGGAGGCGGCACCGCGAGGTCGGCGAAGACCCGAACGCCGTGGACCGCGACCACCTCGGCGCCGGCCGTGCGCACCAGGGACATGGCCTCCGCGGTGTCGAAGCGGCGGGTCGGCTCCCCCAGCCCCGGCTCGCCCGTGGGGTCCGTGAGTATCCGGGTCGCCTCGCCGAACCGGCCGGCGAGCGCCCTGGCGAGCACGGCACCGGGCCGGCCGGCGACGAGCAGGCTCAGCCAGCCGCCGGGGCGCAGCACCCGTACCGCCGCGGCGAGTGCCTGCTCGGGGGCCTCGACCTGGTCCAGGACGGCGTGGCAGAGCAGCAGGTCGGCGCCACCGGCGGCGGCGACGGCCGGGCCGGCGGCGGTGGCGAGCTCGGCCAGGTCGCCCTGGCGGCCGGTCACGCGGTCGGCGACACCAGCGTCGGCGGCGCGCCTGGCGAGCGCGGCGAGCGCGTCCTGGCTCGGGTCGACGACCGTGACCCGGTGCCCTCGCTGGGCGAGCGGCACGGCGAAGCCGCCGCTGCCCCCGCCGGCGTCGACGACGGTGAGTCCCGCGCCGACTGGCCCGGTGACGGCGAGGACGTCCGCGAGCGCCCGCCACACGGCCGCGTGCCGCGGGTCCGACGAGGGGGCGGCCGGCCGGGCGGCCGTCATCGGGCCGGGAGCGAGAACCCGATGACCACGCCGACGACCAGCCCACCCACGGAGACACCGGCGACCGCCATTATCCATCGGGACATCGGGCACCCCTACGCTCGGTAACAACGGCTCCCCCAAAGTAACCGATGGTAATCGAACGGAAGCGACCCGGCGACGGCGCCCCTCATGCCACAGGAGATCATGAGCGAACGTCCCAAACCCAGCCACCAGTAGCGACAGCGCATTGGCGCACCGCCACCGCAACCACATCCCGACCCCGACCCACACCAGCCCCGGCCATACACCTCAGCCCCGGATCCAGGCTGAGAGGGCGCCCCAGGCGCCCGACAGGCGCCGCGGCGAGAGGTCGCGCAAGCGACCTTCGAGCCAGCGGCGCCCTAGCGGAAGTCCCGGGAGCGGCGGGCGACGGCGATCGGGAGGCGTTCCAGGCGTTCGGCGATCACGTTCACTACGCCGTCGGCCTTCTCCAGCCTCCCGCTGACGATCAGCGCGGCCGCGGATGTCGCGACCGTCCGGTGGCGGACCCAGACCCCGCGTGAGCAGACGACGTTCACCAGCCCGGTCTCGTCCTCCAGGTTGAGGAAGGTGGTCCCGCCGGCGGTCGCGGGGCGCTGCCGATGGGTGACCACGCCGGCGACCACGACCCGCCGGTCCGCGTCGAGCCCGGCCAGTCCCGAGGCGACGACCACTCCGAGCGCGTCCAGCCGGTCCCGGACGAACTCGGTCGGGTACCGGCCCGGGGTGATCCCGGTCGCCCACAGGTCGGCGACGGCTTCCTCAGCGTCGGTCATCCCGGGCAGGTAGGCGGCGACCACCGCCGGGTCGGCGCCGATGGTCATCCCCTCGAGCCGGCCGGGGCGGGCCTGGGCCGCGGCGCCGGCCGCCCACAGCGCCTCCCGCCGGGCCATCCCGAAGCAGCCGAACGCGCCGGCGGTGGCGAGCGCCTCCAGCTGGGCGGCGGCCAGGCCGGTCCGGCGGGCGAGGTCGGCCGGGTCCCGGTAGGGGCCGTCCCTCTCCCGGGCGGAGACGATCTTCTCGGCGTTCGCCGCGCCGATGAGGCGCACCCCGGCCAGGCCCAGCCGAACGGCCGGATGCCAGCCGGCCGCCTGGTCCGCATTCACCACCCAGCCGGCGTCTGGGCTTCCCAACGTCGCCGCTGGGGCTGCCGGGGCCGGGGCTGCCGGATTTCCCGTCGGATCGGCAGGTCCGGGCTCGGCCTCACCGGCCTCACCGGCCTCGCGCGGGCCGGTCGGCGCCATGGCCTCCCAGCGGATCTCCCGGAACGCCGGCCTCCGGTGCTCCCAGACCTCCCCGATCGCTGACCTCCCAGATCGCTGACCTCCCCGATCAGCTTCGCCGATCCGGCAGGAACCCTGTCGCCGATCGAGCAGGGACCCTGTCGCCGATCTGGCAGGAACCCCGGATCCGGCGGGGGCATCGGCCTCGGGCTGGCGGGGAGACGGGAGGTTCTCCAGGATGGCACCGGCGGCGGATGCGTTCAGGTCGGGGCCGTGGACGGAGACCCCGTGGCGGCGGGCGTCGGCGACGAGGCTCTGCGGGGAGTAGAAGCCCATCGGCTGGGCGTTGAGCAGCGCCGCGCAGAACGCCGCCGGGTAGTAGAGCTTGATCCAGGCGCTGGCGTAGACGAGGAACGCGAAGCTCACCGAGTGGCTTTCCGGGAAGCCGAAGTTCGCGAACGCGGCGAGCTTCGTGTACAGCTCGTCGGCCGTCTCCCCCAGGATCCCGTTCGCGGCCATGCCCTCGTAGAAGCGAGTTCGCAGCCGGTCGATCCGCTCGGTCGCCCGTTTGGCGCCCATCGCCCGGCGCAGCTGGTCGGCCTCGGCCGCCGTGAACCCGGCGATGTCGATGGCCATCTGCATGAGTTGCTCCTGGAAGAGCGGGACTCCCAGGGTCTTGGCCAGGGAGCGGCGCAGCAGGGGGTGGGGGTAGGTGACCTTCTCGGTGCCGTTGCGGCGCCGGATGTAGGGATGTACGGAGCCGCCCTGGATCGGGCCGGGCCGGATGAGGGCCACCTCCACGACCAGGTCGTAGAAGCGGCGCGGGCGCAGCCGGGGCAGGGTCGCCATCTGGGCACGGCTCTCCACCTGGAACACCCCGATGGAGTCGGCGGCGCAGAGCATGTCGTAGACCGCCATGTCCTCCTGCGGGATCTCGCCCAGGTCCAGGTCGCGGCCGTGGTGGGCGCGGATCAGCTCGAACGCGCCGTGCAGCATGCCGAGCATCCCCAGGCCCAGTAGGTCGAACTTGACCAGCCCCGCGACCGCGCAGTCGTCCTTGTCCCACTGGATGACGGTCCGCCCGGGCATCCGCGCCCACTCCACCGGCACCACCTCGGCCACCGGCCGGTCGCAGATCACCATCCCGCCCGAGTGGATGCCCAGGTGCCGCGGAAACCCCAGCAGCTGCCCGGCGAGCCCCACCACCTCATCCGGGATCTCCGGCCCGATCCGGTCCCGTGGCTCGGGGCGGGCGGCCGTACCGCCAGGCGCCTCAGGCCGAGCGGCCGTCCTGTCAGACGGTGTGGGGCGCGCCCAGGCGTCCTCGGCCCCATAGCGCCTGACAGGATCCTCCACACCGTCTGACAGGGCGCCTGGCCCGGAGGGCGTGGCCGGGGCGGCGGTGGCCCCACCGGCGGTTCGGGCGGTCTTCGCGGTGCCGGTCGGCACCGCCACGGCCGGGATCACCGCGGCTGGCACCGCCGCGGCCTGCGGCGCGATGGCCGGGGCCGCCGCGGCTGGGGCCGCCGCCTGGGCCGGGATGGCCGGGACAGGTGGGGGCGGGGCGGGGGGCGCCGGGATGGCCGGCGTCGTGGGGGTGGCGGGCAGTGGGGACCAGCGGTCGATGCCGGTGGACCAGGCGTCCTGCTGGCCGGGCGAGAAGCCGAGCGCGCGGGCGACGTCCCGTACCGCCGAGCGGGACCGGTAGCTGATGACGTTGGCCACCTGGGCGGCCCGGTCTCGGCCGTAGCGGCCGTAGACGTACTGGATGACCTCCTCGCGCCGGCCGGACTCGATGTCCAGGTCGATGTCGGGCGGGCCGTCGCGCTCCGGGGCGAGGAAGCGCTCGAACAGCAGGCCGAAGGAGACCGCGTCGACGCCGGTGATGCCCAGCGCGTAGCAGACCGCCGAGTTCGCCGCGGAGCCGCGGCCCTGGCAGAGGATGTCCTCCCGGCGGCAGAACTCGACGATGTCGTGGACGATCAGGAAGTAGCCGGGGAAGCCGAGCGACTCGATCAGGGTGAGCTCGTGGGCGAGCTGGTCGTAGGCGCCGCCTACCCGTTCCTGCCCCGGCGGGCCGTAGCGGCGGGCGGCGCCTTGCATGGTCAGCAACCGCAGCCAGCTGGCCTCGGTGTGCCCGGGCGGCACCGGGAAGTCCGGCAGCCGGGGTGCGACGAGGCGCAGGTCGAAGGCGCATTCGGCGCCGATCCGGGCGGCCGCCGCGACCGCGCCAGGGTAGCGGGTGAACCGGCCGGCCATCTCGTCGCCGGACCGCAGGTGCGCGCAGCCGGCCGGGGGCAGATGGCCGTCCATCTCGTCGAGGGCGCGCCGGGCGCGGATCGCGGCCATCACGGCGGCGAGCCGGCCCGCCGACGGGGTGGCGTAGTGGACGTTGTTCGTGGCGACGCAGGCCAGCCCGGCGTCCTGGGCGAGCTCGTACAGGGTGTCGTTGCGGGCGGAGTCGAGCGGCTGGGCGTGGTCCCACAGCTCGACGGCGACGTTGTCCCGGCCGAACCGGGAGACCAGCCCGTCCAGGCTGTCCCGGGCGGCCTCGACCCCGCCGGCGACCAAGGCGGCCGGTACCACCCCCTTGCGGCAGCCGGTGAGGATCTGCCAGTGCCCGTCGCCCGCCGCGGCGGCGAGCACGTCCAGGCTGGTCAGCGGACGGCCCTTCTCCCCGCCGGCCAGGTGCGCGTCGGACACGGCCCTGGACAGCCGCCGGTACCCCTCCGGGTCGCGGGCCAGCACGAGCAGGTGCTCGCCGTCAGGGTCGGGCGCGCCGGGGCGCGGGGCGGCCAGGTCGAGGGAGACCTCCACCCCGTAGAGCGTCGGCAGGCCCACCTCGCCCGCCGCCTCCGCGAACCGGACCACCCCGTACATACCGCCGTGGTCGGTGAGGGCCAGCGCGGACAGCCCCAGCCGGGCGGCCTCCTCGACGAGATCCTCCGGCTGGCTGGCCCCGTCGAGGAAGCTGAAGGCGGAGTGGCAGTGCAGCTCCGCGTATGGTTCGCCCGCCAGCGCCGCGCCGTCACCGCCGCGCGCGGCCGCCGCGGCCACCAGCTCCGGCGAGGGGCGGAACGCCTCGCGATGCCGCGTCCACGCGGGTGCGTCCCCACCGTCGCCGCCCGGCCCCTCCCGCCCTTCGTCCGGGCCCGCCGGGCGGCCGGACATCCGTCGCTCCAGCTCCGCCCACGAAACCGCCGGGTTCCACCAACTCACCACGAACCTCCCCCACGCCGGAACGCCCCTGCGCGCTCAGCACCTCGGTCACCTCGGCCCCCGCGGCCATCTCCACCCGCGCCCGTCGGCCAACTCCCGGGCTACGCGTCGCTCTCCTCAGTCACGCGAAGCGCGACATCGGGGGTCCGGGGGTCGCCCCCGGAGCAGATATCTGAGTGAGAGCCATCGGAGCCACCCGAAGGGCGGCGAACAAGGCGAGCCGCTCTCACTCACCGAGCCGCTCTCACTCACCCGTATGACGCCTCCCACCACCAACGGCCGGCCTCGACGAACAACAGGCAGGCCGAGCCGTCCTCGGTGACCAGCTGGAACCGGGCCCGGCGCCGGCCGGCGGGCTCCCACCACCGCTCGTCGACCGGCCACGGCCCGGCCCAGCCGACGACCCGGACCGGCGGGCGGCCGTCGACGGACAGCCAGGCGGGCGTCCCGGTGGCCGTCGCCCGCCCGCTGACGACGACGGACTCACCGGCGACGTCGAGCAGTTCGGCGGGGCGGGGCTCGACGAGCACGGTGGCCGGCGCCGGCCGGGGCAGCCGGCCGGGCCAGGGGGCGGCGGCCCGCTCCGCCTCGGCCGGGCCACGCGGCCCGCGTGGCTCCCCCCACGGCACCAGCCGGACCGCGGCGAGCGGGTCTCGCCCGCCGCGCACCTCGGCGGTGAGGACCGCTTCCGGCCCGAGCAGCCCCTGCACTCGGTCGAGGGCGCGGCGCACCCGGCCGTCGGCCGCTCCTGGTTCCCCCCACAGCCCCAGCTGGCGGCCGTCGGCGGCGAGCAGGTCCTGTGGGGTCACCCGGATCCGGGTGACCCGGGCCGGTTCGGGAGACCGCCCCAGCTGCGACGGGGAAGAAGTGATCGCAGCTGGGGCGGCCCGCCCCGCTGGCTCGCCGGCCGCGTTCGCGGCGGACAGCCAGCCGTCGAGCTGCCAACGAATCCGGTCGGTGATAGCGGCGGCTGTCAGCGGACCGTCGTGCCGCCAGACCCGGCGCAGGTGCTCGCCGTGCTCGGTCTCGGCCTCGATGGCGACCCGGGCGCAGGCCAGCCCCGCGGCCAGCAGCCTGGCGTGGGCGTCCTCGGCGAGCCGGCGGGCGGTGAAGACGACCTGGTCGACGTTGTCGGCCGGCGGGTCGAGCTCGGTCTCGACGGCGAGGTCCGGTGGGATCACCCGCGGCGCCGGCAGCCGCTCGTCGTCGCCGCGGGCGAGCCGGTGCGCGAGCGCCCCGTCCGGGCCGAACCGGGCGAGCACCTCCCCCGCGGGCAGCGCGGCGAACGCGCCCAGGGTGGACAGCCCCAGCCGGCGCAGCAGCCCGGCGAGCTCGGGCCGGTCGAGCAGCTCCACCGGCAGCGGCGCGAGGAAGCCCGCGCCGGCACCGGCCGGCACGGTCTCGCCGAGCCGGGCGGCCACCGCGGCCGCGAACGGCCCGTCGGCGATCCCGAAGGAGCACAGCGCCGCCGCGGCCGCGCCCTTGCCCGGGCCTCCCCCGCCAGCCAGACCGGCCCTGTCGCCCAGGCCTCTCGGGCCACTCCGGCGGGCCGAGCCGCGCGGCCCGCCGGCCGTGGCGGGCCCACCGGCCGCCACGGCGGCCAGCGCGGCGGCGACCGCGCCGCGGACCTGGGCGATCACCAGGGCCTCGGCGCCGAAGTAGCGGGCGGCACCGCGGACTGGTATGAGGCAGTCGCCGGGCTGGGTCACCTCGGCGCCGGGCACCACGGTCTCGACGGCGGCCACCACCGGCTCGAACACCCGGGCGTCCCGCTCCGGGTCGGCGGGAAGCAGTCGCAGCTCGGGGCAGCGCCCCTGGGCGTCGCGGCGGCGCAGCCCGGGCAGCACGCCGGCGGCGCGGGCGGCCCTGGTCACCGCCACGACATGGTTCGCCTCGATGACGGCGGCGGGTACCTCGGGGCCGGCACCCGCGGCCGTCGTCGGCCAGTCCGGGCAGTGCAGGGCAAGCATCCGCACAGGCATCTAGGCCGCCCCCTCGACGGGGGGCGGCCCCGGCGCGGGCCGCGCTTCTCCCCTGGCCGGCGACCCGTCGCCGACGTAGCGGGCGGCGGCGCCGTCCAGGCTGGCGACGGGATCCGCGCCGGCGACGGCGAGCCAGCCGTGGCGCGGGCGGGCGGCGGCGCCGCGGCCGGACACCCGGACCAGCACCCGGGCGCCGCGCAGGTGGCCGTGCCCCTGCCCGAGGCCGTGGAAGGAGCGCTCCTCGGCGGCCAGGCGCAGGTCGGCGCCGTCCCACCCCTCCCCGACCGGGAGCAGCACGCAGCCCCGCTCCCGGGCCCGGGCCGAGAGCCGCCGGGGCGCGCTGGCCGTCCCGGCCGCGCCGCCCCGCGCCGGTGGGCGGACCGCGACCACGTCCAGGGCGTCGATCAGCGCGGCGACGACCACCGGCCAGCGCGGCCCCGGTTCGGGGACCAGGACCAGCCGCTCCAGCGCGATCCCCGCCTCCGCCGCCGCGAGCAGGCCGAGCGCGGGGCAGCCGACCACCGCGCACCATGCCCCGGCCCTGGACGGTTCGGCGAGCACGGTCAGCAGCAGCGCCGCCGACCCCTCGACGGCCACCGTCGCGCCGCGCGGCAGCGCGCGCCGGGGCAGCAGCGCGGCCAGCGCCGCCGGCACCGGCAGCATCCGGTCCGGGTCGGTGAGGTCGGGCGGGTCGGCACGGCCATCCGGGCCGCCGGCGATCTCCCGCAGGTCGCGCAGCTCCCGCAGGTCCCGCAGCGCGGCCACCACCGGCGCGGCGAGCCCGGTGACGGGCTGTTCGCCCGGGGAGGTCACGCGAGCCGCACGGACGTCGCGAGTCACGTCATGGATGCCCCGGCTCTCGCGGGAGGGGCCGCCAGGCGAGGGGCGGACCGGATCGGCCGCCCTGGCGGGCGCCACGCCTAGTCCGTCCCGGAACGAGCCGTTCCCGGCACCGTCCCGGTGAGCGCCGGCTGGGACGGCAGGCCGAGGACCTCCTCCACCACGCCGAGGAAGATCTCCACCTGCCGGACGAGGTCGTCGGCCTCGCGGGTGGTCACGACCGACAGCCCGGCCTCCGCCGCCGCCCGCCGCGGTGCGCCCGCGGCGAAGAAGTCCGCCCACTCGTCCAGCTCCGGGACGACCTGGGCCAGCAGCCGCCAGGCACTTACCGGCCGGCCGCGCCGGCCCGGTCGGGGCTTCGCCCGGTCCGCCAGCACGGCCGCGGCCACCCGCAGCGCGGCGAGGTGCGCGAGGGCATACCGCTCCCCCGCCGGGCGGGCGAACGCCGCCTCGGCCAGCCCGTGCCGGGCCGCGGCCAGCAGGTCGTCCCGGGAACGGCGCGGCATCCCGGCCGCCGGGACCGCCACACGGCGATCATCGGAGGAAACCTGTCGCACTCCCGAGGCAGACTGCTGGGACAGCGGAGGCTGTGGCGCCTGCGGGGGCCGATGCCGTACTGGGTACAGGGTGGGCTGCTGGCACACGGGCTGCTGGCGCACGGCTGGGCGGCGCGGCGCTGGCTGAGTTGGCTGGTGCGGAGTCGGCTGGCTGGTCATGTCCCACCCTCCGGTCTGGCGTCGTCCTTGCTCGTGTCGTCAGTGCTGGCCTTGTCAGTGCTGGGTTTGTCAGTACCGCCGACCCGGCGCCCTACCCAGTTCGAACAAAGGTTCGAACACAATTGAAGGTAGCCCGGCTGAGAGGAGGCGTCAATGTCGCTGGCCACGCCGTGTCGGGCCGCCGCGGCGGCCGGTCCCCGGCCGGTCTCGCCCGCGAGTTCTCCCTGTGGGGACGGCTTTCCCACCGACTCCGCCGCCCCGGCGCCGGGGACTGGGCCGCCCGCCGCCGGCGGGGTCGTCGGGGCGCCCGGGCACGGCCGGGGCGCCCCGCGGTGGCGGTGATGCCCGCCGATGCCGACGGCGCCGCCCCGCCGCTGGTCACCGTCGATCTGTGGCGGGTGCCGGCCCGGCGGGTCGGCGGGGCGCTGGTCCGGATGGCGCTGGACAGGGCGCGGCTGCGCCGCGTCCCCGGGCTCACCTTCGCCAGGCTGGTCGGCACCGGCACCCCCGGCGCGTTCGGCCCGCTGGACGCCGAGCCGCGCCGCTGGGGACTTGTGGCCGCCTGGGACAGCCAGCGGGCGGCCGAGGCGTTCACGACCTCCGCCGTCCCGCGCTCCTGGGCCCGCGCCGCCGAGGAGCACCTCCACCTGCGGCTACAGCCCGTCGCCGCCAGGGGCCGCTGGTCCGGCCGCGAGCCCTTCGGCCGCCCCGCCCCGGGACGCCGGGCGGCCGAGGATGCGCCGCCCGGGCCGGTGGCGGTGCTCACCCGCGCCCGGCTCACGCCCCGGCGCGCGGTCACCTTCTGGCGGGCCGTTCCCCCGGTCGCCGCGGACCTCGCCGCCCTGGCCGCCGACCCCACCGCCGGGCCGCGGCTCGCGATCGGCATCGGGGAGGCCCCGATCGGCCTGCAGGGCACATTCAGCGTCTGGCCGGACCTCGCCGCCGTCCGCGCGTTCGCCTACGGGCGCCCGGCGCACGCCGCCGTCGTCCGCCGCACCCCCGAGATCGGCTGGTACGCCGAGGAGCTGTTCGCCCGCTTCGCCGTCCTCGCCGCCCATGGCACCCTCGACGGCCGCAACCCCTTGCGCCCCGGCGGCCAGTAGCGCCCGTCGGGCCCGCGCCGCCCGAAGCCCGGAAGAACCCGGCTCCGACCTCCAATGCCGCCTCGCCTCGCCCCGCCAGCGTTCACCGCCAGCACGCGGCCGGTGGATCACCATCATCGTGTTGTCGTAGTCGCGAAATCAGTCAGGTCACGACCGCGAGGACACACCCGCGACGATCATGAATCGTCACGAGTGAGGCGGACCTTCGCCGCCGCGGCAACAGCCAACGGATAGCCCGGCTATTCAGGCATTCATTCATGATCATGGTGGGATCACTCCATGCGCCGCGGTCGCGCACCGACGGACACCCCATGGGCTCGGATGTCCAGCCGCGCGGCGGCCCGCGACTCCATTCCAGCGACCAGCAAGCGCAACCCAGCCACGGTTAGTGACCGCGCATTGGCGCAATACCAACCCAGCCACCTCGTCAGCCCGGCCCCAGCCACACCACCGCCATATGCCAGGACCCGGAACCACGCGGGGAGGGCGCCCAACGCCCGACAACCAGTAAGCGCAACCCAGCCACGGTTAGTGACCGCGCATTGGCGCAATACCAACCCAGCCACCTCGTCAGCCCGGCCCCAGCCACACCACCGCCATATGCCAGGACCCGGAACCACGCGGGGAGGGCGCCCAGCGCCCGACAACCAGTAAGCACAACCCAGACACGGTTAGTGACAGCGCATCGGCGCAATACCAACCCAGCCACCTCGTCAGCCCGGCCCCAGCCACACCACCGCCATATGCCAGGACCCGGAACCACGCGGGGAGGGCGCCCAGCGCCCGACACGGGGCGAGCGCGTCCAGCGCCTCGCCCCGACTGCGACCAAGTAATCGATTGATGGCCCTCTGTCCTCTTCGTGGTCCGCCCCACCCGTCGCCGGGCGCGCGAAGGCACCGGCGGGTTATCGTCGACTTCCCGACTCCACGCTGAAATCTGGCTCACGGAGGCGCGAAGGACGAGCTTGTCGCGCTTCCTTCGGCCAGGCGCCCAACCCCTGCGAGGCGAGCCTTGGCGAGTGCCGACATCAGGCTGGTGCGCTGGACGCCCGCCCGCATGCGGGCCCGCCTCGACGAAGTGATCGCCGTCTACAAGGCCGCCTTCCTGGACGTCCACGAGGCCGACCCGGTGCGCGCCGCGCGCGACCGGATGACCCATGCCCGTCGGCACACCGAGCGGCGCGACCTGCGCGCCGTGGCCGCGCTCACCGCCGACGACGTCCTGGTCGGCATCACCTACGCGACGCCGGGCCGGGTCGGGCAGTGGTGGCACGACGTGGTGGCCTCGGCGCTGTCGCCGGCCGCGGCGGCGTACTGGCTGGAGGACTGCCTGGAGATCGTCGAGCTCCACGTCCTGCCGGACTACCAGGGCCAGGGCATCGGCCGCGCGCTGCTGCGGGAGCTGCTGCGCGACGTCCCGCACCGCACCGCGGCGCTCTCGGCCCTGGAGCTGCCGGACAGCCGGGCCCGCCAGCTCTATGCCAGCGAGGGGTTCGTCCCGCTGCTGTCCAACTTCCGCTTCCCCGGCAGCTACACCCCCTATGGGGTGCTCGGCAAGGAGCTGCCACCGCCAGCCTCGCAGCGCCGGCGCGGCGCTGTGACGGCCCGCTTCGGCCGTCCCGCCCGCGCCCTGTAGGCGGGCCGCCCTCGTGGCCCACGGCTTCGGTGCCGCGGGCGGGCCGCCCCTGTCACCAGGAGGGCTCCCGCCGAAGCGGCGAGGACAGGTTCGGTCGGCGTGGGTCCGGGTGCCGTGGCTCGCGGCCGCGCTGGTGGTCGCCGTCCAGATCCCCTACCCGCTGCTGCCGGCGGGGGGAAGCGGGCGGCGCTGGCTGACGGCCGGCCAGGTCGTGGCGTTCTTCGTCGCCTCAGCGAGCCATGCGGCCCTGCGTCGCGGCTGGGCCTTCACCAGCGGGTGTCTGGGCCTCACGATCGGCCTCGGCTTCGCCGCCGAGGTGGTCGGCGTACACACAGGCTGGCCGTTCGGCCGCTACTCCTACACCGGCAGACTCGGCCCCGAGATCGTCGGTGTCCCGCCGCTCATCCTCCTCGCCTGGGCGATGATGACCTACCCGGCCCTCCTGCTCGCGCGCTGGCTGACCGACCGCCCGGCGAACGCTCCGCGAACACACTGCCTCGATGCGTTCACGGTGAGCGGCATCCCCGACGACCGTCAGCGGTGGACGACGCGCCCGCGGTCGGCGCGTGACCAGGCGAGCGGGAGGACGAGCGGGCGGTGGCGTCGGGCGACGATGACCGCGATCGCCGGTGGGGTGCTGCTCGCCGGGTGGGACCTCTTTCTCGACCCTCGGATGGTCGCCGAGGGCTTCTGGAGGTGGGCACCCGGCGGTGGGCCGACCCTCAACGGGATTCCCCTGACCAACGCCGCCGGATGGCTGGGGGTCGGGACGGTCCTCGTGGCGCTCCTCGACCGGCTCCCGGACGCGACTTACCGACCAGCGCCGAAGCAGGGCCGCTGGCCGGCGGGCGACGGCGTCCCGCTGGTACTGCTCTGCTGGACGTACGGATCCTGGGTGCTCGCCTGCCTGGTCTTCTTCGGCCAGCCCATGGTCGCGCTCGCCGGCGGCGTCGGCATGGCGCTGCCGCTGCTCCCCGCCGCCGCGCGAGCCGTCCGTCGCCGGCTGACAAACCGGCCGATACCCGCGAGGTCGACCGAACGGCGCACCCCGCCGCGCGACCTGACCGACGCCTCCGCCGGCACCGGGCCATCCGCGCCGCCCAGGAAGCACAGATGACGCCCGCGCGGATGGCCGTGCGCTACGCGGCGCGGGCCGCGGCACGAACCGCGGTACGCGCCGGGGCCGCGGGGGCGGTACTGGTCGCGGCGCACACCGTCGTCAACACGCGGCTGTGGCGACGGCCGCCGCCGGCGCGGACCGCCGCCGAACGGGTCTCCGTGCTGCTGCCCGCCCGCGACGAGGCGGCCGCGATCGGGCTGTGCCTGGCCGCCGTGCTCGCCTCGACCGGCGTCGACGACCTCGAGGTGATCGTCCACGACGACGCCTCCACGGACGCGACCGCGGATCTGGTCGCCGCCGTCGCGGCCGTCGACCCGCGGGTGGTACTCCAGCGCGGCCAGGGCCCGCCGGGCGGCTGGCTCGGCAAGACGCACGCCTGTGCCCGGGCGGCCGAGACGGCAACCGGGACAGTTCTTGTGTTCGTCGACGCGGACGTCACGCTCGCCCCGGACGCGCTCGCCCGCGCCGTCGCCCTGCTGCGCGACACCGGGCTGGACCTGATCAGCCCCTACCCGCGCCAGGAGGCGGTCGGCCTGGCGGAGCGGCTGGTCCAGCCGCTGCTGCAGTGGTCGTTCCTGGCGCTGCTGCCGCTGCGGGCGGCCGAGCGCTCGCCCCGCCCGTCGCTGTCGGCGGCGGGCGGGCAGCTGCTCTGCGTCGACGCGGCCGCCTACCGGCGCGCCGGCGGCCACGCGGCGGTGCGCGCCGAGGTGCTGGAGGACATCGCGCTGCTGCGGGCGGTCAAGCGTGCCGGCGGGCGCGGCGTCGTCGCCGACGGGACGCGGCTCGCCGCCACCCGGATGTACACCGGCGCAGCCGAGCTGCGCGACGGCTACGCCAAGTCGCTGTGGGCGGCTGGCGGCGGGCGCGTGACCGCGAGCGCCGGTCAGGTCGGGCTGCTCGGCTGGCTGTTCGTGCTGCCGGCCGTCGCGGCGCTGCGTGGGTCGCACGCCGGTCTCGCCGGCTACCTCGCCGGGGTCGCCGGCCGGGTGGTCACCGCCCGCGCCACCGGCGGGCGCGCCTGGCCAGACGCCGCCGCGCACCCGCTGTCGATCTGCGCCCTCGGCTGGCTGACCACGCTGTCCTGGTGGCGTCACCGCCGCGGCACTCTGCACTGGAAGGGCCGCCTCCTACGGCAGGCGGGCGCTGGACGCGCCGCCTCGCCATCGGACGCAGAGCGTCCTCCCCACGTGGTGCCCGATACAGGCATATGACCGTGGCGGGTGTGATGCCGGGCTGAGGACGTGGCTGAGTTGGCGCTGCGCTAAAGGCGCCGTCACTTGTTGTGGCTTGGTTACGCGGACTAGTCGCCAGCGCACCAGCCGCCGGCATGATCGAAGGTCAGTAGAGTCGGCGGATGGCCAGGATCGTGGTGGTGGGCGCCGGGGTCGGCGGACTCGCGGCGGCGGCCCGGCTGGCCGCCGCCGGGCATGTCGTCACGGTGTGCGAGCAGTCCTCCCAGGTCGGCGGCAAGCTCGGCTGGTACAGCAGGGACGGGTTCTCCTTCGACACCGGCCCGTCGCTCCTGACCATGCCCGAGGTCTTCGAGGAGCTGTTCACCGCCACCGGCGGCCCACCGCCGGCCGGGCTGGAGTTCCGCCGGCTCGACCCGATCGCCACCTACCGGTTCGCCGACGGCTCCGGCTTCGCGGCCCGCGCCGGCGACGACGAGTTCCGCGCCGAACTCGACGACGCCCTGCACACCGGGGCGGGCGAGCAGTGGGCCCGGTTCGACGCGCACGCGGCCAAGGTCTGGGAGATCACCAGGGACACGTTCCTCGGCCAGCCGATGTCCGCCGGCCGGCTGGCCCGCCTCGCCGGCCGCCACCCCGGCGGCATCACCGCGGTGGCCGCGGGGCGGACGCTGCGGGGCCTGGCCGCCCGTTACCTCACCGACGAGCGGTTGCGGATGTTCGCCGAGCGCTATGCGACCTACACCGGCTCCGACCCGCGCCGTGCCCCCGCCGCGCTCGCCGTGATCGCGCATGTCGAGCGCCGCTACGGCGGCTGGTACGTGCCCGGCGGGCTCTTCCAGCTCGGCGAGGCGATCGCGCAGCGGGCCAGGGAGCGCCGGGCCAGGATCCGCGTCGACGCCCCGGTCGTCGCGATCACCCGGGAGCCCGGCGGCCGGGCCGACGGGGTGGTACTCGCGGACGGCGGCCGGCTGCCCGCGGATGTCGTGGTCGCGAACGCGGACGCGGCCGCGGTGTACGGCGGGCTGCTCGCCGGGACGCGCGGCGACGGCGTGGGCCGCCGGCTCATGCCCCGGCCGACGCCGTCGCTGTCCGGCTTCGTCCTGCTGCTCGCTCTCGGCCCGGACACCCGCCCCGGCGGCTCCGACGATGCTGGGGACGCTGACCGCCCTGACCGCGCCAGCGACTCCGGCGGCCTCGAAGGCCATGGCCGCCCTGTCGGGCTTGGGAGGCCCACCGGGCTTGGGGGGCCGGGGAAGCCGGCCCGCCCCGGTCACCACACGGTGCTGTTCCCCGCCGACTACGACGCCGAGTTCGACGCCGTCTTCCGTGGCCGGCTGCCGACCGACCCGACCGTGTATGTCTGCGCGCCGCCCGACCCGACGCTCGCGCCGCCCGGCTGCGAGGCGTGGTTCGTACTGGTCAACGCCCCGCCGCACGCGCCGCGGCCCGTCGCGGCCCGCACCGGCGTCGACTGGGACCGCCCCGGTCTCGCCGCTTCTTACGCCGAGCGTGTCCTGGACCTGATGGCGGCCCGCGGCCTCGACGTCCGCCACCGGCTGCGCTGGCACGAGACGATCACACCCGCCGACCTGGAGCGGCGCACGGGAGCGCCTGGCGGCTCGATCTACGGCACCTCGTCCCACGGCGCCAGGGCGGCCTTCCTGCGCCCGCCGAACCGGACCTCGGTGCCCGGGCTGTTCCTCGTCGGCGGTTCCAGCCACCCCGGCGGCGGCCTGCCGCTGGTCACCCTGTCCGCCCGCATCGTCGCCGACCTGGTCGGGCCCGCCTAGAGGGCCAAAGGAGGTGCGAAAATGCTCCTCCTTCGCACCTCCGGAGGCCCCCGTCCCCAAAAGTTCCCCTGGCCCTTCGGGCACCCCGCCCCGGCGGGAAAACCGGGGCCCGTTCGGGCGTGCACGGGGCGGCGTGACAGGGTGCGGTTGATCGCCCGTCCTACGCCGTCCGTCGCTTGGCCTTCGTAGCCGTCCAAAAGTTTGGCGAGGGATCTTGACCGTGCGGGTCGCCCGCTGTGCCTCGAGCACGCCAGTCAGAGTGTTGATCTCATGTCGGTCCCCGGGCGGTCGCTACCTGTAGGTATCGATCGGGTTGGGGGATGTGGTGGACGGTTCGGTCGAGGTCGTCGTGGACGACGCCGAGCAGATCCTGGATCGGGTGGCGGCGATCGACGTCGCGAAGGCGTCCGGGAAGGTGTGCGTGCGGGTCCCGCACGACACGCGGGAAGGCAGGCGGGTCACCCGCGTCTTCGACGTCGTCGCGACGGTCCCAGCGGTGGAGGAACTCGCCGACCATCTGGTCTGCCAGGGCGTCCAGCGGGTCGTCGTCGAAAGCACGTCCGACTACTGGCGGGTGTTCTACTACCTGCTTGAGGAGCGGGGCCTTGAGGTGTGGCTGGTCAACGCCCGGGATGTGAAGAACGTCCCGGGAAGGCCCAAAACGGACAAGCTGGACTCTGTCTGGCTGGCGAAGCTGAACGAGCGCTCGATGCTGCGACGGTCGTTCGTGCCCCCGGCGGACATCCGCCGGATGCGGGACGTCACCCGGATGCGGGTCGACCTCGTCGCGGACCGCACGCGGGTCAAGCAGCGCAGCGAGAAGCTGCTCGAAGGCGCGCTGATCAAGCTGTCATCGGTGGTCTCGGACCTCTTCGGGGTCGCGGGCCGGCGGATCCTCGACGCGCTGGTGGCCGGGGAACGCGACCCGCGCCGGCTCGCGGCGCTCGGGACGGGCCTGAAGGCCTCGCCGGAAGCGCTGACCGCGGCGCTGACCGGCCGGTTCAGCGACCACGACGCGTTCATGCTCACGATCTACCTGGTGCAGATCGACGCGCTCGACGAGCAACTCGCCGCGCTGTCCGCGCGGGTCGATCAGATGACCGCGGCGATGCCCCTGCCCGCCCGCCGCACCGACACCCCCGGCGCCACTGAGGTCACCGCGGTGCCCGGGGTCGGGACGGTCTCGCCGGTCACCGGTGAAATCATCCCGCCCGCCGGCGGCGCCTGCGCCGGCGGCCCTCCCGCAGGTGGCACGCCCACACCCGCCGGTGGCCGGTCGGAGCCGCGGACGGCCGCGGACCTCGTCGACCTGCTCGACCAGGTCCCCGGGATCGGCAGGGACGCCGCACAGCTGATCCTCGCGGAGATCGGCACGGACATGGCCCCGTTCGCAACCTCCGGGCACCTGGCGTCGTGGGCGAAGCTGACCGCGCGCACGATCCAGACCGGGGCGTCGCTACGAATGGGCCGGACCGGACGCGGCAACCGGTACGTGCGCCGCACACTCGGCACGGCCGCGGCCTCCGTCGCACGCACCAACACCTTCCTCGGGGCACGCCACCGGCGGTTACGCGCCCGCCGCGGCGCGCTGAAGGCCCTCGTCGCCACCAGCCGCACCATCCTGACGATCATCTGGCGGATGGTGCACGACCAGGTGCCGTTCCGGGAACTCGGCGCGGACTACCACACCCGCCAACAGGACCCAGAGAAGCGCAAGCGCGCGCTGGCCCGGCAGATGAAAAACCTCGGGCTCTCTCCCGAGGAAGCCGCCTCGATGCTCGCCGCAGCCTGAGGCCCGACCCGCAACCCTCGCCTACAGAAGGGCCAGCCGGCAGCCACACCCGAACCGCCGCCCCCACGCCCACCAGCGGCCAAGTGCCCCGGTGGGCGCGAGCCTGACCACGTTGCGTCAGGTTTTCCAGTCAGCACTAGGAGACACTCCCGGAAAAGTCAGCCGCCGGAGACGGGCTGGACGGGGAGGCCAGGGATGAGGGGGGTGAGCTGCTCGATGTCGTGGCGGGCGCGCAGGGCGACGATCTCGGCCGGGTCGGGCGGGCCGCCGGCCGTCAGCAGCTCGCCCAGCTCCCGCATGTAGAGCTCGTGCCCGGACGGGGCGACCACGAACAGCATCCGGGCCGGTGCCGAGCCGGGGTTCGCGAAGGCGTGCGGGCAGCCCGGCGGGACGTGCATCAGGCTTCCGGGCCCGCCGCGGGCGATCTTCTGGCCGTCGGCGCCCTCCCAGCGCTGCCAGTCCCCGGCGGTCCGCACGAGCGGCTCGAACGCGAGCAGGTCGAGCTCGCCGTCGAGGATGTAGAAGATCTCCTCGGCGGCGCCGTGTCGGTGCGCTCCGACGTCGAAGCCCGGTGGCACGTCGGCCTCGAACACCGACCAGCACGCCGAGACCTCGGCGCCGATCTTCAGTGTCATCCCCGCCGACTGGAAGCGCCGGCCCGCACCGGGCGGCAGGACAAGCCCATCGGTCATGCCACCACCCCTTCGCCGCTCGCGTCGGTCACCGGGGGCCGGTCATCATGGTCAGCGCGAGGAAGACCGCCGGCGTGTCGGTCATCGCCGCGCGGTCGTCGAGGTCACCGGTGACCACCACCGCTCCGGCGTCCCGCAGCTCGCGCGCCGCCGGCCGGTCCGGGTCGCGGACCAGGGCGTGCACCGTCCGGCCTCGCTCCAGCAGCGCGCGCGCCACGGCGCCGCCTTGCTGGCCCGTCGCGCCGATCACCAGAATTGGCTGGGATCCATCCGTCATGTCCGGAACGATAGGTCTCCGGGCTGTTCTCAGCCTGGTGCGATTGCCACCAGGCAATGGCGACAAAATGGCATCAGGCGGAGAGGACGTCGGCTGAACGGGCTCGGAGCAAAGCGGCAAAGGGGCCAGACATCTACGGGTGGTCATAGATGACGACCGATGGGCCAGCCGCCGATCAGGGGCAGTCACCGGCGGCGGCCCGACGCGCCGAGCTCGCCGTGTTCCTGCGCAGCCAGCGCGCGCGGCTGCGGCCGGCCGATGTCGGCCTGCCGTCCGGCCACGGCCGGCGCCGCACCCCCGGCCTGCGCCGCGAGGAGGTCGCCGAGCTGGCAAGCATGTCCCTCACCTGGTACACCTGGCTGGAACAGGGCCGGCCGATTCCGGCGTCGGACCAGGTCGTCGACGCGCTCGGCCGCGCGCTGCGGCTGGATCCCGACCAGCATCGCCACCTGCGGGCTCTCGCCGACCTGCCGATGCCACCCGTGACGACCCCCGCCGAGACGGCGACACCCCGGCTGCGGCGCCTCGTCGACGCGGCCGCCCCGAACGCCGCCTCCCTCTATGACCGGCATTACGACTTCATCGCGTGGAACGACGCCTACGTCCGCCTGCGGCATGACCCGGGCTCGATGCCACCGCCGCGGCGCAACCTGCTGTGGATGATGTTCACCGATCCCGAGAACCGGCGGCGAATGGCGGGCTGGGAGCCAGCCGCGCGCGCGGTGCTCGGCCAGTTCCGCGCCGCCGCCGGCCGCCAGCCCGACGATCCGCGCTTCACCGAGCTGGTCTCGGCGCTCACCGACGCCAGCCCCGAGTTCCGGCAGTGGTGGGCGAGCTACCCGGTGCGCGGCTTCAGACCGGCGACCATCGTGATCAACCATCCGATGGCTGGCCGGATCACCCTTGACCTGTTCCAGCTGCGGCCGGTCGAGCATCCGGACCTGCTCCTCGTCCTGCAGGTCCCGGCCGGCGCCGAGGACACCCGCCGCGCCCAGGCCGTTCTCGCGCCACCGGCCCGGCCGGCCGGCGGCGACGGGCCAGCCGCCGACATACCGGCATAGCGATCTCGGGGCGGTCGCGTGGCCGCCGTGTGGTCAGCTTCCGGTGCCGAGCGCTCGGGTCTCACATCGGCGAGTGGCCCACTGTGAGAGGACATTCACGGGCCTGAGACTCCTGACGGTGCGTGCCGTAACGGGATCGCAGTGCACTGGGCGTCGGCAGGGGCCACCCGACGACGTGTGACCCGACAAACGCCCGTCCCAAAGCAGGAGATCATGAGCCCTGAGGAGATCCGGCTGGTCCAGGAGACGTTCGGCGCCGTCGCGCCGGCGTCCGACGCGGTCGCCGCCCTGTTCTACACCCGGCTGTTCGAGCTCGACCCCGCCCTGCGCACGATGTTCCCGGCCGACCTGACGGAGCAGCGCGGCAAGCTCATGCACATGCTGGCCGTGGCCGTGAACGGCCTGTCCCGGCTCGACTCGATCGTGCCAGCGGTGCGATCCCTCGGCGTGCGGCACGCTGGCTACGGCGTCACCGACGCGCACTACGACACGGTCGCCGCCGCTCTGCTGGCCACCCTCGCCGAAGGCCTCGGGGATGCCTTCACCCCACCGGTGCGGGACGCCTGGACGAACGCCTACATCCTGCTCGCCGACACGATGAAGAGCGCGGCCCACGAGGCGGCCGCCGCCTAGACCTGTTCTCCGCACATAAGCGCATCACCGCAGGTCAGCGGCCTGACAATGTTGATCAATCGATGCATCGCCGCAGGTCACGGACCCATGTGCGGAAGACGGGCCTAGAGGGCCAAAGGAGGTGCGCAATGCTCCTCCTCCGCACCTCCGGAGGCCCCCGTCCCCAGAAGCACTAACGGCCGCGCAGGACGCGGCGGAGGACGGCGGTGAGCTGGCCGAGGCCGATGACGGCGACGGCAAGGGTGGCAGCGGCCGCGGCGACGGCCGCCGGGCCGCGCAGGGACGGCAGGACGCCGGCGGCGAGCAGCCCCATGGCGGTGATGATCACGCGAGTGGGCCGCTCCCCCACGGTGACGACGCCGATCTCGCCGAAGCCGGCGTTTCCGGCGCGGGCACGGGTGTACTCCAGCAGGCCCATGGCAGTGCCGGCGGCGACGGCGAGCCAGCCCGGCGCGCCGAGCAGCCACAGCGCGACCAGGTAGAGCATGTCGGCGACCCGGTCGGCCACCGAGTCCAGCACGAAGCCGGTGGCGCTCACCCGTGCGCGCAGGATCGCCACCGCGCCGTCGAGATTGTCCAGCAGGCCGCTCACGGCCACGACGAGCGCCGCCAGAAGCGGCCAGCGGCCGCTGGCCGCCACGGCGGGCAGCGCAAGGGCCGTCACGGCCGTCGCGGCGGCCGTCACGGCCGCCGGTGGAGTCCGGGCTGCGGCCAGCGGCCGGGCCAGCAGGTAGGTCACGGTCAGCCAGCCGCGGACGAGCGCTCCCCCCGTAGCCGGGTCGTAGCCACCGTGCGTCACCGCCCACGCAGTGAAGTAGTCGATTTGTCCGGGCATGGGGGTACGCACGCGGCCCATCGTCGCCTCCCCGTAGAGTTCCCCGCGTGAGCGAGCAGATTTCGGGCGTCGTCGAAAGCCCCGACGACCTTGACCCGGCCGAGTTCTTCAACACGAACCGCGACCAGGTGGTGCTCGCGGTCAGGATCACGCCCGTCTTCGGCACGCTCGACCTGAACCTGGTGATGGCCGTCGTGGACGCCGCGAACGAGACGGGGTTCGCCCTCGTCCGCGAGCAGCCACTGCGCGACGAATATCTCCTGTGCGTCTTCGACGCCTACGAGGACCAGGACTAGCCCAGAAAGAGGCTGGCCACCGCCACATGCGCCACCCCGGAACCACGCGAAAAGGGCGCCCAGCGCCCGACACGAGGCGAGCGCGCCCAGCGCCTCGCCTCGACACCGAGGCGAGCGCGCCCAGCACACCCCACCTAAGGCATAGAGGTAACCCGACCACAGCCGGTGACGGCGCCATTAGCGCTGCATCAACCCAGCCACCTCACCTGCCCTGAAAGAGGCTGGCCACCCCCATACGCGCCGACCCCGGAACCACGCGGGGAGGGCGCCCAGCGCCCGACACGAGGCGAGCGCGCCCAGCGCCTCGCCTCGACACCGAGGCGAGCGCGCCCAGCCCCACCTAAGGCATAGAGGTAACCCGACCACAGCCGGTGACGGCGCCACTAGCGCTGCATCAACCCAGCCACCTCACCTGCCCTGAAAGAGGCTGGCCACCCCCACATGCGCCAGCCCCGGAACCACGCCGGGAGGGCGCTCAGCGCCCGATAGCGAGGCGAGCGCGTTCAGCGCCTCGCCCGCACTGTTTGGCAGACCTCGCGGGTCGCGCTGGACCGGTTCAGGGTGATGAAGTGCAGGCCGGGGGCGCCGCCCGCGAGCAGCCGCTCGGACAGGTCGACGGCCACCTCGATACCGATCGCCCGCACCGCCGCCGGGTCGTCGGCCGCGGCGTGCAGCCGCGTGACGAGGTCGGTGGGGAGGTCTGCGCCTGACAGCAGGGCCATCCGCTCGATCTGCGCGACGTTGGTCACCGGCATGATGCCTGGGATGATCGGCGCCTCGCAGCCCCGCGCGCGGACCCGTTCGACGAGCCGGAAATAGTTGTCGGCGCCGAAGAAGAACTGGGTGATCGCGTAGTCGGCGCCGGCGTTGAACTTGCCGACCAGGAAGTCCGCGTCGCTCTCCAGGTCTGGCGAGCGCGGGTGCTTGTCCGGGAACGCGGCGACACCGACGCAGAAGTCGCCGAGCGACTTCACCAGCTCGACGAGCTCGCTCGAGTAGCGCAGCCCCTCCGGGTGGGCGACCCACTCGCCCTGCGGGTTGCCCGGCGGGTCGCCGCGCAGCGCCATCACGTTGCACACCCCGGCGCCGGCGTAGTTGCCGATCACCTGGCGCAGCTCGGCGACGGAGTGGTTCACCGCCGTCAGGTGCCCGATCGGGGTCAGCGTCGTGTCGGTGGCGATCTGCTCGGTGACCCGGATCGTGCCGTCGCGGGTGGACCCGCCGGCGCCGTAGGTCACGGAGACGAACGACGGGTGCAGCGCCTCGATCTCGCGCAGCGCCCGCCACAGCGCGCGCTCGCCGTCCGCGGTCTTCGGCGGGAAGAACTCGAACGAGTACGAGATCTCACCGGCGTCGAGGAAGTCCCGCACCGTCCTAGGGCGCTCCGCCGCGGGAGGTTGTGTCCTCGGAGGCAAGGTCACGGGAGCGCTCCCCACCGCTGTCATGTAATGAGCGTAGCGGCGGCGCGTGCCACTTCCAGAACCACCCCGCCGCTGTGTTGATGGTTCGCGCCGTCCTCCTGCGCTCACGTGCGCTACGGCGACCTCCGCTGCGGCCCAACCACGTCACGACCTCCGGAATCGGCTTCGCCGATTCCGCAGGGACCCCGTCGCTCGTGGCCGGGCCTCCGCGGAGGCGCGCCTCCGCGCCCAGCTCGGTCACGAACCGCTTGAACGTCACCAATCCAAGACGGCGCCGGAGCGCGCTGCCTACAACTCAGATCTGGCGGGTGCCGCCGGCGGCGGGGGTGCCGACGCGGACCGGGCCCCCGTGGCTGCGTACCAGGACGGTGCTCGGCGCGTCCGGGTCGGAGTCGACGTCGACGCGCGCCGGGCTCGCCGGGTCCGCGGACTCGACCTCGACCGCGTATCGGCCGTCCGGCAGCACGACGGTGATCGCGCCAGGGCCGCCGGTGATCGCGAGTCGCCGCGGCTGGCCGGTGAAGTGCAGGCTGATGTCCCCGGCCGCGCTGCGCGCGGTCACCGCCGCTCCGGACAGCTCGCGCGCGGCGATGGTCGCCGTCTCGGTGACGAGCACCAGGTCCCCCGCCGAGCCCCACATGCTGATCTCACCGGAGCGCAGCTCGACACGCGCCGGCGTCGCGCGCGGCAGCCGCAGCCGCAGCCGAGCCTCGCTCGCCTCGCCGTCCAGGCGCAGCGTCCCGTCGGCCACCGTCAGCCGGGGCAGGGCCCGGCCCACCCGGCGACGTACCGTCAGATCGACCCGCGCGTCGGCACGGTCCTCCTCGCCGATCTCCACCCGGCCGGCGGCGAGACGGACCTCGACGGCGCGCACCCCCTCGACCGTGCGCACGGCGGACATCGGCGGGCGGCGCAGCAGCCGCAGCCCGCCGGCGGCGAGCGCCAGCAGCACGGCACCGAGGACCACCACGAGCGCGTTGCCGACGGGACCGGACACGACGGAAGCTCCATACAGGTATGGATAGGGGACGGATGCGTGGAGGCGCGCCTCCACGGAGCCCCGGCCACGAGCGAAGCGAGGCGGCCCCGCGCGAGTTGAGACTCAGATTGCCGACGTTACAGCGACAGGCGAGCAAGCCGGGAGCGAATGTATGCCCTCCGCGGAGGCCCCGCCACGAGCAAAGCGATACGGCCTCGCACCGGACGGGGCTGGTCATCGATTGATGACGTTCAATCGGTAGGTGACCGTGCGGCGCGGAGGCGCGCCTCCGCGGAGGCCCGGCCACGGAGCGAAGCGAACGTGGTTGGGCCGCAGCGGAGGTCGCCGCAGCGCTCGTTCGCGGAGGAGGACACGGCGCGGAGGTCCCTTGGGAGCGAAGCGAGTAAGGGGCCGTAGTGCCGTGCCCGCACGGAGCGAACCAATGTCACAGGAGGCGGCGTGCGGACGGTGACCGGGCCGACGGACCACGTGGTGGTGGTCGGCGCGGGTCTGGGCGGGCTGTCCGCCGCGCTGCGGCTGGCAGGAGCCGGCCGGCGGGTGACCGTGCTGGAGCGGGCGGACGTCCCCGGCGGTCGGGCCGGGGTGTGGCGCGCCGGCGGCTACCAGTTCGACACCGGCCCGACCGTGCTGACGATGCCGGACCTGGTCGCCGACGCGTTCGCCGCCGTCGGCGAGGACCTCGCCGACTGGCTGACGCTGCGCCCCCTCGACCCGATGTACCGGGCGCGCTTCGCCGACGGGTCGACGCTTGACGTCCGGGCCGACCCTGAGGCGACGGCCGCCGGCATCGAGGCGCTGTGCGGCCCGGCGGAGGCCGCCGGCTACCGGCGTTTCGTCGAGCTGGTGAGCGCGATCTACCGGGCCGAGATGCACGGCTTCATCGACGCCCAGCTCGACTCGCCGCTGGCGCTGCTGCGCCCGTCGCTCGCGCGCCTGGCCGCGCTCGGGGCCTTCCGCCGCCTCGACCGGCTGGTCGGCGCCCACCTGCGCGACCCGCGGACCCGCCGGCTGTTCTCGTTCCAGGCGATGTACGCCGGCCTCGCGCCGAGCCAGGCGCTCGGGGTCTATGCGGTGATCTCCTATATGGACTCGGTGGCGGGCGTGTTCCACGCCGAGGGCGGGATGCACGCGGTGCCGACGGCGATGGCGGCCGCCGCGGCTAAGCACGGCGTGACGCTGCGCTACGGCACCGCGGTCACCGAGGTGGAGGTCCGGGCCGGGCGGGCGGTGGCGGTGCGTACCGCCGACGGCGAGCGGGTCGCCGCCGACGTGGTGGTACTCAACCCCGACCTACCGACCGCCTACCGGGAGCTGCTGCCGCCGGCCGTGGCGCCGGCGCGGCTGACCCGGCTGCGCTACTCGCCGTCGTGCTTCCTGCTGCTCGCGGGCGCGAGCGCCGCCGCCCACCCCGACGCCGGCCGCCCGGACACCGCCGCCCAGCACACGATCCACTTCGGCCAGGCCTGGCGCCGGACGTTCGCCGAGATCATCGGGCGGGGCGACCTGATGACCGACCCGTCGTTCCTGGTGAGCGTCCCGTCGGTGACCCAGCCCGCGCTCGCGCCGGCGGGCGGGCACGCGTTCCACGTGCTGTTCCCGACGCCGAACACGGTGACGGGTGCGGGGCTGGACTGGTCGGTGATTGGCCCGCGTTACCGCGAAGAGGTGGTTGCGGCCCTGGAGAGCCGGGGATACCGGGGTTTTGGCGCTTCGGTGGCGGTGGAGTCGATCACCACGCCGGCGGACTGGCAGGCGCGCGGGATGACCGCCGGCGCGCCGTTCGCGGCGGCGCACACCTTCCGGCAGACCGGCCCGTTCCGGCCCGGAAACCTGGCTCCCGGCCTGGAGAACGTCGTGTTCGCCGGCAGCGGCACCCGCCCGGGCGTCGGCGTGCCGATGGTGTTGATCTCCGGGCGGCTGGCGGCGGAACGTGTCATCGGGAGCCGCGGCGCCCGGCTACTCCCGGTCAGTACACGCGCGCCCCTAACCGCCTTAAGAAACCGTAACCGCCTTAAGAAACCGTAAACAAACGGGACGAGCCCGGCCGAGCCTCGGCTTTCCCTGCCGGTTTCCCGGCACGGCTGGGAGAATGAGCCCATGGAAGATCGGGAGGAGGCGCTGACCGCACCGGACACGACCAGCGACGCGGCGCTGCTGGAACGCGCGCTGTTCGAGGTGAAGAAGGTCATCGTCGGCCAGGACCGCATGGTCGAACGGATGCTGGTCGCGCTGCTGGCGCGCGGGCACTGCCTGCTGGAGGGCGTGCCGGGCGTGGCGAAGACGCTGGCCGTGCAGACGCTGGCCGACGTCGTGGGCGGCAGCTTCGTGCGCATCCAGTTCACCAATGACCTGGTCCCGTCCGACATCGTCGGTACACGGGTCTACCGGGCCAGCCGTGAGACGTTCGACATCGAGCTTGGCCCGATCTTCGCGAACTTCGTCCTGGCCGACGAGATCAACCGGGCGCCGGCGAAGGTGCAGTCGGCGCTGCTGGAGGTCATGTCGGAGAAGCAGGTCTCGCTCGGCGGCGTCACCCACCGGCTGCCGGTCCCGTTCCTGGTGCTGGCCACCCAGAACCCGATCGAGTCCGAGGGCGTCTACCCGCTGCCCGAGGCGCAGCGCGACCGCTTCCTGATGAAGGTCAACGTCCCGTACCCCACGGCGGGCGAGGAGCTGGAGATCGTCCGGCGGATGGGAGTGCGCCCCCCGAAGGCCGACCGGGTGCTCGACCCGAAGACGCTGGTGCGTCTACAGGAGCGGGCCGACGACGTTTTCGTCCACCACGCGATCATGGACTATGCCGTCCGGCTGGTGCTGGCGAGCCGCGCGCCGGAGGCGCACGGCCTGCCCGACCTCGCGGGCCTGCTCACCTACGGCGCGTCGCCGCGCGCCTCGCTCGGCCTGATCGCGGCCGCGCGGGCGCTCGCGCTGCTGCGCGGTCGGGACTACACCGTGCCGGACGACGTGCGCGCGGTCACGCTCGACGTCCTGCCGCACCGGCTCGTGCTCTCCTACGACGCGCTCGCCGACGGCCTGAGCTCCGACGAGATCGCCGCCCGCATCGTCGCCGGCATACCGGCTCCGCAGATCGCCCCCCGTCAGCAGGCAGGGGCGCGTGTCCCGGTCGGCGCCAGCGGCCGCTGGTCCCCGAACGTCAGCTCCGGCTTTCCCGAGTACCAGGACGAGGACCGGCCGGCATGACCGACCCCCGGCCGGGCATGGGCTGGCGTGCCCGGTTCACCGCCGGGGTCTCCGGCGGCTCGTCGCCGTGGGACGGCTCGCCGCCCGTGCCGGGCATCGGCCGGCCGTGGGCCGGGACCGCGCCGGGCACCGGCACGGCAGCCGGGACGGCCACGCGCGCGCCGGCCGGGACCACTAGCCCCGACGGCACCGGCGGGGCGGCCGGGCCTGACGGGCGGCCACACATGCGGGCCACCGATCCGGTGGTGGAGCGGACGCTTCGCCACCTGGAGCTGACCGTGCTGCGCCGGCTCGACGGGCTGCTGCTCGGCGACTACCTCGGAATCCTGCCCGGGCAGGGCAGCGAGAAGTCCGAGAGCCGCGAGTACCAGTTCGGCGACGACGTCCGCAGGATGGACTGGGCGGTCACCGCCCGCACGACCGTCCCGCATGTGCACGACCTGATCGCCGACCGCGAGCTGGAGACCTGGGCACTGGTCGACCTGACCGCGAGCCAGAGCTTCGGCAGCGCCCGCTGCGAGAAGCGCGAGCTCGCGATCGCCGCCACCGCCGCCGTCGGCTTCCTGACCGCGCGGACCGGCAACCGGATGGGCGCGGTCGCGCTCACCGACACCGGCACCCGGGTGATCCCGGCAAGACCCGGCCGCGCCGGCCTGCGCGCGCTGCTGCGCACCCTGCTGGCCATCGAGCCCTCCGCCGCCGTGCCGCCGGGACGGGGCACGTTCGGGCGCCGCGCGCCCGACGCCGCCCAGGCGTCCCGGTTCGCCGGCCAGCCGGCGGCCCCCGCACACCAGCAGGCGCCTCACGCGCGACGTCCCGCGGCGCCGGGGAGCCGCCGGACGGGCACCGACCTCGCGGCGGCGCTCGAGGCGCTGCGCCGGCCGGTACGTCGGCGCGGGCTGGTGGTCGTGGTGTCCGACTTCCTGTCCGTCGACCTGAGCTGGGCACGCCCGCTGCGGGCGCTCGCCGGCCGGCACGACATGCTCGCCGTCGAGATCGTCGACCCGCTGGAGCTGGCGCTGCCCAACGTGGGGCCGCTCGCCGTCGTCGACCCAGAGACGGGCGACCTGTTCGACCTGCCCACCCACTCGCGCCGCTTCCGCGAGCGCTACGAGGCGGCCGCGACCCGCCACCGCGACGAGGTGGCCGCGGCGCTGCGCGGCGCCGGCGCGGCGCACCTGCGCCTGCGCACCGACACGGACTGGCTGATCGAGATCGCCCGGTACGCGGCGGCGAGCCGTCGAGGGCAGGCCGCGCTGCGCGGAGCTGGCGGGGGCGGGGGCGCCGCCAGGGCACGCGCCGCCAGGCAGGCGGCCGGCCAGCACCGCCCGGCGGCCACGGTCCGCCCGATCCGAACAGGCGATACGACGACATGAGCTTCCTGTCCGCCCAATGGCTGTGGCTGCTGTTCGCCGTCGCGGCGCTGCTCGCCTGGCACATCGTCGTCTCGGTCCGCCGCCGCGGCTACGCGGCCCGGCTCGCGTCCGCCTCCACGCTCGCCTCGGTGCTGCCGATGCGGCCGCGGTGGTGGCGCCGGCACATCCCGGCCGCGCTCATGCTGCTCGCGCTCACCGGGATGGTCTTCGCGCTCGCCCGCCCGGCCAAGACGCAGCGGGTGCCACGGGAACGGGCCACGATCATGCTCGCGATCGACGTGTCGAACTCGATGGCGGCCACCGACATCGCCCCGAACCGACTGGCGGCGGCCAAGCAGGGCGCCCAGGCGTTCGTCGACCAGCTGCCGCCCAGGATCAACTTGGGGCTCGTGTCGTTCTCCGGCAGCGCCGCGGTGCTGGTGCCGCCGAGCACCGACCGGGAGGCGATCCGCTCGGCGATCAACGGCCTGCAGCTCGGCCCGGCGACCGCGATCGGCGAGGGCATCTACGCGTCGCTGCAGGCGATCAGCGCCGCGGGTGAGCGCCTGTCCGACGCCGGCCAGTCCCCGCCGCCGGCGGCGATCGTGCTGCTCTCCGACGGGGAGACGACCAGGGGCCGGCCCAACACCCAGGCCGGCCAGGCGGCCAAGGACGCGCACGTCACCGTCGACACGATCGCCTACGGCACCGCCGGCGGCACGCTCGACGTCGGCGGGCAGCTGATCCCGGTGCCGGTGAACGAGCCCGCGCTGCGCCAGATCGCCGAGCAGACCGGCGGCTCGCACCACCGGGCCACCTCGGGCGACGAGCTCACCTCGGTGTACAAGGGCCTGGGCAGCTCGATCGGCTACCGCAAGGAGTTCCGCGAGATCACCCCTGCCTTCGTCGGCGCCAGCCTCGCGCTCGGGCTGGCCGCCGGCGCCCTCGGCCTCGCCTTCGGCCGCCGGCTCCCCTGAACCCGCGAGCAGGGCCAGCGGTTCAGGCGAGCGCCTTGCCCGGGGCAGGGGTCCCCGGGGTCCCTGCCGGATCGGCGACAGGGTCCCTGCGGATCGGCGGAGCCGATCTGGGAGGTTAGCGATCTGGGAGTTCGGCGATCTGGAAGGTCCGCGATTCGTCTCCCGATCCATCTCCACGCCAGACTCACGGAATCACGCCTGGTCGGACATTGGCGAATTGGTGGGGCAGGCCGTAGCGTCGGGGGCGGGGGTCCCCGGCGATCTGCCCTGTAGCCAGTCCCGCGTCGGACTCACGGAACCAAGGTTGTCGAGGAATCTGGCAGATCGGTGGGGCAAGCCGTGAGCGTCGCCCAGGACGCCGAGTTGGCCGCGATCGCCGCGGAGCCGATACTGCGCCGCTCCTACGCCGCCGCGCGCAAGCTCAACGTCGAACACGGCCGCACCTACTATCTGGCGACCCTTCTGCTCCCGGCATGGAAGCGGCCGTATGTGCACGCCCTCTACGGGTTCGCACGGTACGCCGACGACATCGTCGACAGCCTGGACTCCCAGCTGCCGGCCGCCGAGCGGGCCGCCTGGCTCGCCGACTGGGGCGGCCGTCTGGTCGACACCCTGCGCCGCGGCGCGGACGCCGGGCCCGCCGATCGCGCACGGCATCCCGACCGGGACGACGTGTCGGTGCTGCCGGCCGTCATCCACACGATCCGCCGCTGGGACCTGCCCGTCGGCTACTTCGACTCGTTCCTCGCGTCGATGGCGATGGACCTCACCGTCACCGGCTACGACACGTTCGACGACCTGATGACCTATGTCTACGGCTCGGGCACCGTCATCGGCCTGCAGATGCTGCCGGTCCTGGGGCCCTCCTCCCCCGCCGCGGCCCCGTACGCCGGCGACCTCGGCACCGCCTTCCAGCTGATCAACTTTCTGCGCGACGTCGGCGAGGACCTGCGCCGCGGCCGGGTCTACCTGCCGCGCGAGTCGATGGACCTGTTCGGCGTCACCCGGGAGAAGCTCGCGACCGGGGTGGTCGACGGCGCCGTGCGCCGGCTGCTGTGCCACGAGATCGGCCGGGCGCGTGAGCTGCTGCGCGGCGCCACTCCCGGCATCCGGCTGCTGCACCCGACCTCGCGCGACTGCGTCTGGACGGCGGCCCGCCTCTACGGCGGCATCCTCGACGAGATCGAGAAGGCCGACTACCAGGTGCTGTCCCGCCGGGTCGCCGTGAGCACGCCGCGCCGGCTCTCCGTCGCCGGCGGCGCCCTGCTACGCAGCCAGAGCCGCCGCCTCGTGCCGCGGCAGCGCTAGAACTCCCCACGGAAACGATCCGCTCGATCACCCACAGGCGCGGATGGCGTCGATGTTCCACTGATAGCGTGGCCGGTACCTAGACGCGTCATCTAGGTACCGGCTCGGCCGCGCGGCTGTCGATCGAACGCCGCCGGGGAAAGCGCCGGCCCCAATCTCATTCAGGAACGACGGGACTCGATGCTCGACAAGCGCTTCATCCGGGAGAACCCGGACGTCGTGAAGCAGGCGGTGCGCGTCAAGGGGCTCGACCTTGACGTCGACGAGCTGCTCCAGCTCGACCAGGACAACCGCAAGCTGCAGTTCGAGGTCGACACGGCGCAGGCCCGCCGCAAGTCCTTCTCCAAGGAGTTCGCCAAGGCCGACGAGGTCCGCAAGGCCGAGCTGCGCGCCGAGAGCACCACCTTCGACAAGCAGCTGCAGGAGCTGCGCGAGCAGCTGTCCGCGACCAGCGCCCGGCTGAACGAGCTGATGCTGGCGACGCCGACCATCCCGTGGGAGGGTGCGCCGGTCGGCGCGGACGAGTCCGCGAACACGGTCGTGCGCACCTGGGGCACCCCGCCTGAGTTCGACTTCACCCCGCTCGACCACGTCGACCTCGCCGAGAAGCGCGGCTGGGCCGAGTTCGCCCGGGCGCGGCGGGTCGCTGGTGAGCGCGCCTACGTGCTGTGCGGCGACGCGGTGCTGTTGGAGCGGGCGCTGCACTCGTACGCCCTCGACCTGCTGCACGGCAGCGGCTTCCGGCTGATGTCAGTGCCCTCGTTGGTCAAGGAAGCCCCGCTGGTCGGCACCGGCATGCTGCCGAAGGGCCGCGCCGAGATCTACGAGATCCCGGCCGACGACGCCTTCCTCGCCGGTACCGCCGAGGTGTCGCTGGTCGGCCTGCACGCCGGCGAGATCCTCGACGCCTCCCGGCTGCCGATCCGGTACGCGGGCATCTCGCCGTGCTTCCGCCGGGAGATCGGCAGCGCGAGCCGGGACGTGCGCGGGCTGCTGCGCGTCCACCAGTTCGAGAAGGTCGAGCAGTTCGTCATCTGCGCCGACGACCAGGACGAGTCGGACCGCTGGCACGCGGAGCTGCTCGGCACCGCCGAGTCGATCCTGCAGGCCCTGGGGCTGGCGTATGAGGTCGTCGAGTGCGCCACCGGCGACATGGGCGTCGGCAAGTATCGGATGAACGACATCAACACCTGGTTCCCGTCGCTCGGGCTGTTCCGGGAGACGCACAGCTGTTCGTCGCTGAAGGACTGGCAGGCGCGGCGGGCGAACGTGCGCTACCGGACCGCGGGCGGCGAGGTCCACTTCGCCTACACCCTGAACAACACCGCGGTCGCCACCCCCCGGCTGCTCGCCGCCGTGCTGGAGAACTTCCAGACGGCCGACGGCGCCCTGCGGGTGCCCGAGGTACTCCGTCCCTACCTGGGCGGCCGCGAAACGTTGTGACGCCCCTGGGGGCGCCCCGCTGGGGCCGCACCATCCGCGGCAGGGGCCCTGCCGCAGATCCGGTAACTTCGCCGACGGGTACCGTCGGACACTCCGTGCCTCCAAGGTTCCGCTAAGGCGATACCAAGGCAACACTTAGCCGGACTCAACAGGCTTGGGCGGTCGGCGGCCGAAAGGCCAAAGAGCGTGCGAAAATGATCTTCTTTCGCACGCTCGGCGGCCATGATCCTCGGGATCACTGTTGGACGCGGACGGTAGGGGCAGGGCGTGCGGAGGGCAGGGAGGCCCGGTAGGTGAGCAACTCGAAGACGCGACGACGGCGCGAGCTGGAGATGGCCAGAGCGCAGCGAGCGGCGGAGCGCCGGCAGGCCGCCCGCCGTCGGCGGCAGCGGATCATCACCATCGTCGCGGCCGCGCTGGTGGTCGTGCTGGGCGGCACGATCACGGCCGTCGTGCTGGCCACCACCGGTGACGGCGGCACCGCCACGGCCACCGCGAGCCCGAGCGCGAGCGCGAACGCGGCCACCACCAAGGTCGGTGACTGCGTCTACACCAAGGACGCCTCCGGCCAGGCGCCGGCGAAGGACGTCTCGATGCCCGCCGCGGCGCCGGCCGTGAGCACCAAGCCCGCGACGATGACCATCAACACGAACCTGGGCACGATGGTCGCGACCCTCGACCCGGCCAAGGCGCCGTGCACGGTCCACGCGATGTACGCGCTGGCGCAGCAGAAGTACTTCGACGACACCCCCTGCCACCGCGAGACCTTCGGGCCCGAGGCCGGCATCTACGTCCTGCAGTGCGGCGACCCGACCGGCACCGGCTCGGGCAGCCCCGGGTTCACCTACAAGAACGAGAACACCGCGGGCGTCAACTACAACCGCGGCGTGCTCGCCATGGCCAACGCCGGCGCGGACACCAACGGCAGCCAGTTCTTCATCAACTACGCCGATCCGAGCGAGGAGGGCGCCCAGGCGCTCGCCGGCGGCTACACCGTCTTCGGCCAGATCACCCAGGGCCTGGACATCCTCGACAAGATCACCAGCCCGGGTGTCGAGGAGGGCGGCTCGGACGGCGCTCCCGTCACCAAGCCCCAGATCACCTCCATCACCGTCGACCAGGAGCAGCCCGCGGCCACCGGGTCCGCGTCGCCGGCGCCCGCCACGAGCCCGGCCGCGTCGCCGGCTCCGACCGCCACCGCCAGCCCGACGTCCTGACGGGTACGGCAAGGGCAAGCCCGACAGCCCAGCCGGGGCTGACCTCGCGGAGGTCAGCCCCGGTGGCGTTTCACGGCGCTAGGAGGCGTTCCACTTCCGGGCGGGGTCGATCCGGGCGCGCAGCGGGGGCGCGGTGGCCTGGCCGCTGGGCGGGCCACCGCAGGCGCGGCGGAGCTCTGCGTGGATCATGCCGTGGGGGCGGCCGGAGCGGTGGTTGTTGGCCGCGACCAGCCGGTTGAGCTCCTTACGCAGCTCGCCGATCACCTCGTGGACCGGGCGGTCGCCCTCCTCCTCGACCGCGGGCGGGCCGGCCTGGGCCGGCGGCGCGACGCCCGCCGCGGTGTCCTTGGCCGCCTTGGACTTGCGGGCGCGCTCGGCGGCGACCTGCGAGGCCTGGCGCTGGCGCAGCAGCGTGGCGACCTGCTCGGGCTCCAGCAGGCCGGGCAGGCCCAGGAAGTCCTCCTCCTCGGCCGAGCCCGCCGCGGCCGGCGCGCCGAACTCGCCGCCGTCGAAGATGACCCGGTCCAGCTCGGCGGAGGAGTCCAGCGCGGTGAACGGTGAGTCCGGCTTGTCGGTGGTGTCGCGGCGCCGGTTGGCCTCGCGCAGCGCGTCGTCGTCGAACCCCTCCGGCTCGCGCAGCGGTTTGTCCAGCGCGTGGTCGCGCTGGACCTCCATCTGGCCGGCGAGGTCGAGCAGCACGGGCACGCTGGGCAGGAACACCGACGCGGTCTCCGCCCGCCCGCGGCCGCGCACGAACCGGCCGACGGCCTGCGCGAAGAACAGCGGCGTCGCCACGGACGTCGCGTAGACGCCGACCGCCAGCCGCGGCACGTCGACGCCCTCGCTGACCATCCGTACCGCGACCATCCAGCGGTCCGTCGAGCGGCGGAACGCCTCGATCCGGTCGGAGGCGGTCGGGTCGTCGGACAGCACGACCGTGGGCTCGGTGCCGCTGATCCGGCGCAGCAGCCCCGCGTAGGCGCGGGCGTTCGCGTGGTCGGTCGCGATCACCAGGCCGCCCGCGTCCGGCATGCCGCCGCGGCGGACCTGGGTCAGCCGCATGTCGGCCGCCGCGAGCACCGCGGGGATCCAGTTGCCCTTCGGGTCGAGCGCCGTGCGCCACGCGGCGGCCGTCTGCTCGTTGTTCAGCGGCTCGCCGAGCCGGGCGGTGAGCTCGGCGCCGGCGCTGGTGCGCCAGCTCATCTCGCCCGAGTACGCGAGGAAGATCACCGGACGGACGACGCCGTCGCGCAGCGCCTCGGCGTAGCCGTAGGACGAGTCCGCGACGCTGCGCGTCACCCCGTCCTGCCCCGGCACGTAGGTCACGAACGGGATCGGGTTCACGTCGGAGCGAAAGGGGGTCCCCGTGAGCGCCAGGCGGCGCGTGGCCGGGCTGAACGCCTCCCGGATGGCGTCGCCCCACGACAGGGCGTCGCCGCCGTGGTGGATCTCGTCGAGGATCACCAGCGTCCGCCTGGCCTTGGTGCGGGCCAGGTGCAGCGCCGGATGCGCGGCCACCTGGGCGTAGGTGAGCACGACGCCGGTGTAGTCGCGCGAGGTCGCGCCCGCGGAGTTGCGGAAGTTCGGGTCGAGCGAGATGCCGACACCCGCGGCGGCGTCCGCCCACTGCCGCTTGAGGTGCTCGGTCGGCGCGACGACCGACACCGCCGTCACCACACCGGCGGCGAGCAGCTCGGCGGCGGCCGTCAGGGCGAACGTCGTCTTGCCGGCGCCCGGCGTCGCGACCGCGAGGAAGTCGCGGCCACCGGCGGCCGAGGTCGTGCGGTAACGCTCCAGCGCCACCCGCTGCCACTGCCGCAGCGGGCGCCCCACGGTTCGCGGGCCAGGAACGGTCTCGGCGGTCTGCCGCTGTATCTGCCGGGTTGGCTCGGATTGGTGGCGGACGTTCACGGGCTCTGACTCTATGGGGCACCACCGACAACTGGTCGCCCCCGGGGCCAGCGCCGCGCCGACGCCCGCCTCCCGGTGGCCAGGCGGCGGCGCGCGGCGCGGCACGGAACGGGTGACGGCGCGATGACCATGCCAGCCCAGGACGCCCGCGCCCGATGCCTGGGGTTGTTACCGACAGCGAAGCAGAGTGATCTGCACCACATCGGGCCGGCGAGGATTTCCAGCACGGTAGGCGGCACGAGCGTTGGTGACGACCATCTGCACGACAAGATGCACATGCAGTCACGGTGCGCCACGCCGAGGCCACGGACTGAATACGGAGCGCCGAACGGGTAGCTACATTCCGTTTGCCGAAACTCGGGCCTGCACGTTCCGTGAACAATTCCGGAGCGGGCAGCGGTGGACCTGCCTTTCCAACCGGTTACGCTGATCGTGTCCATTGCCTGACCTGGAGGTTGCGCGATGCCGGCACAAGTCGGGACCGAGGCCCGTCCCATTGCGACAGAACCGCGTCGCATGCTGGCCTCCGACCGCGGTCGCGTCACACTTGCCCGGGGCGCCCACACCGGTCAGGGCAACCGCGGCCAGAACACCGCCGGCCCGGGCGCTCACCGCCAGCCCGGCCAGCCCCGCCCAGCCGTCGGCCCACCCGATTCCGAGATGGATGCGGCGAGGCCGGCGCCCGCGCGCACGCCCAATGGGCGGCTGCGCACCTGCCGGGAGGAGAAAGGCTGGTCCCAGGAGCGACTCGCGGTCGAGCTGCGCCGTTTCGCGGTTCTACACGAGGGCCGAGAGGCCGGCGTCACCGGCAACATGATCTGCAAGTGGGAGAAGGGCGACAAGAAACCAAGCCTGCGTTACCAGCGGCTGCTGCGCGCACTTTTCCACCGTTCATCAGCGGAACTCGGGTTCATCGACGACGACCCGTCGACGGGTGTGTCCGCGCCGGGCATGACGGCGGGAATTCTGGGTATAGCGGATGTCGTGGACCCGCACGTAGTGAGCACCATGGCCACGAACAGCTCCAGAAACCATGTCGACCCGACGTCGCCGATTGTCCTGCGCGCCGACGAGGATGTGCACGGCATTCCGGTCGAGCGGCGCGGATTCCTGCGGATGATGGCGGCCGGCGGTGTCGCCGTCGTCCCGATCGGCGCCGCGGTGGCCACTGCGGGCGCCGCCGACGAGGCCCCCTGGGACCGGCTCTCGGCGGCCCTCAGCCAGCGCAGCCCCGTCACCCCCGAGCTCGCCCACCAGCTCAGCCAGCACACCGCCGGGCTTTTCGGCCTGGAGGAGCGGGTGCCCGCCCGCACACTGCTGGGCCGCGTCACCGGCCACCTGTCCACCCTCACCCAGCTGCTCGAGTCGACGACCCGCTCCCCGATCCGGCGCGAGCTCGCCAGCACCGCGGGCGAGACGGCGGCGCTGGCCGGCTGGCTGGCGTTCGACATGAACGACAGCGCCTCGGCGCTCGCCTACTACCGGGTGGCCATCGAGGCCGCCAGGGAGGCCGACGATCCGGCGTTGTGGGCCTGCGTGCTCGGCTACGAGAGCTACCAGCCGGGCGCGGCCGGCCGCCACGACCAGGCCTGCGCGCTGCTCGCCGAGGCACAGCGCCGGATCGGGCGCGGCGCGAACCCCCTGACCCGGTCATGGCTCGCCGCCAGGGAGGCCGAGGAGCAGGCGGCGCGCGGCGACGGCCGCGCGGCGGCCGCCGCGGTCGACCGGGCACAGGAGGCGTTCGCGAAGGCCGACACGCCGGACCGGGTCTGGACCGGATTCTTCGACCGAGGCCGCCTCGACGGCCTGCGGGTGACCACGATGATGCGGCTACGCCGCCCGACCGCCGCCTACGCGGCGGCCAGCGACGCGCTGCGCGCGGCCGGCCCCGCCGCCACCAAGAAGCGTTCCCTCCTGCTCGCCGACATCGCCGAGGTGCACCTCCAGCGGCGCGACATCGACAGCTCCTGCCGGTTCGCCGCCGACGCGCTGGCCATCGTCGCGCAGACGGACTTCTCCCTCGGCCTCGGCCGCGTCCAGCGGGTCCGCCAACGCCTCGCCCCGTGGCAGTCCACCGTCGCCGTCCGCGACCTCGACGAACAACTCCGCGCCCTCGCTGTATAGCTGGTTCGCTCCGTGCGGGCACGGCGCTACGGCCCCTTACTCGCTTCGCTCCCAAGGGACCTCCGCGCCGTGTCCTCCTCCGCTCACGTGCGCTACGGCGACCTCGCGGAGGCCCGACCCACTTCGCTTCGCTCGTGGGCCGGGCCTCCGCGAGGTACGCCTCCGCGCCAGCTCGGTTGCGTGCCGCCGTAACGTCACCAACCCGAAGCCGGCAGCTCTCGCATAGCCGCCACCTCGCTTCGCTCGTGGACGGGCCTCCGCGCCGGCCCGGTGGCGTCCCGCTGCAACGTCACCAATCCAAAACCGGCCCCGACACGGGGCTAGATCCTTCGCGGGAACCACCGCTTGGGCGTAAAGCCCACCCCACGAGCGCAGCGAAATGCCCCCGACACGAGGCCCGGCCAGGGTGCTGCACGTTCCAGCGGCGGGTGACCGTGCTGGGCGCGGAGGCGCGCCTCGCGGAGGCCTGCCTACGAGCGAAGCGAAGTGGGTCGGGCCGCAGCGAGGTCGCCGTAGCGCACGTGAGCGCAGGAGGACGGCGCGCGGAGGTCCCTTGCGAGCCGCCAGGCGAGCAAGGGACCGGAGCGCGCCGCCCGGACGGAGCGAACCAGAAACAACCTTTAGCCCCGACCCCACGCTTGTCCCAGAGCGAACCAGCAACAACCTTCCCGCCCAACCCCGGGCCGAGCGCGGGGCCGGAGCGGACCAGAAATACGGCTCCGCTTGTGGAATAGCCGGTCGGCCGGAGCCGGTTACCGTATTCTCGCTTGTCCGGCGGCAGGGTATTTCGACATCGGCGTGGACCCACGGAACCTCGAATGGGAACGGAGTCCGGCCCGAAATACTGAGCCCGGAAAATGAGCGTTCACACGGGATAGGGGTAATTGTCGGGGCATGAGGCCACCGCGCCCCGGGCGTGGAGGTCGTCGATGGCCGCCTCGTCGTAGCCGAGCTCGGTGAGGATCTCCCGGGTGTGCTGGCCGTAGAGCGGCGCCGGCCGGTCCGGGCGGGTCGGGGTATCGCTGAAGGTCATGAGGTTGCCGAACTGGCGGACCCGGCCGAGCAGCGGGTGGGTGTGCTCGGTGACCAGGCCGAGGCGCACCAGGTCCTCGTCGAACAGCAGGGTCTCGCCGTCGCGGGTGTCCGCCGAGATCTCGGCCGGCACCCCGGCCGCGTCGAGGGCGCGCACCCAGGCCAGCGCGCGGTCGGCGCGGAACGCCTCGGCGAGCAGGGCGGTGAGCTCGGCGCGGCGCTCCTCTCGGGCGTCCGGCGTGGCGAACCGCGGGTCGGAGGCGAGCTCGGCGCGGCCCAGCACCGCGCACAGCGCCGGCCAGTGCTCGGGGCGCACCGCGGCCAGCTGCAGCCAGCCGTCCCGGGTCTCGTACAGCCGGTAAAGCGCGCCGAGGCCGAGCTGCTCGCGATCGAGCGTGCCGCGCGGCGACGGGGTGCCGTCGGCGGCGAGCCAGGAGTCGGCGGTGTGCAGCATGCTGCCGTGCAGGATCGACGTCCACACCGACTGGCTCACCCCGGTGCCGCCGCGGTGGAAGAGCGCGACCAGGACGCCGAAGACCGACGGGATGGCGGCGGCGATGTCGCCGTGCCCGTAGCGGTACCAGAGCGGCGGGTTGCCCTCGGGGACCGGGCCCTGCTCCCATTCGATGCCGCTGGCCGCCTGGCCGAGCGGGTCGAGCCCGCCCAGGTGGGAGTACGGCCCCACCGGCCCGTACATGTACGTGTTGCAGTACAGGATGTCGGGTCGCACCGCCTTGCAGTGCTCGTGGCCGATGCCGAGCCGGTCGGCGATGCCCTTCTGCATGTTGTGGTGGACGACGTCGGCGGTCGCGACCAGCCGCAGCGCGATGGCCAGGCCCTCGGGCTTCTTCAGGTCGAGAACGATGTCGCGCTTGCCGCGCTGGCAGCCCAGGAACGGGCCGACGTTGCGGTGGCGCATGCCGTCGCCGTGGATCGACTCGACCTTGATGACCTCGGCGCCGAGGTCGGCCAGCAGCATCGGCCCGAACGGGCCAGCCAGAAACTGGCCGAAGTCGATGACGCGAATGCCTTCGAGTGGCCCGGGCACGGTCAGATCACTCCCTTCGCGCGCAGGTCGGCGAGCTCGGCGGCGTCGTGGCCGAGCGCGCCGAGCACCTCGTCGGTGTGCGCCCCGGCCGTCGGGCGCGGCCCGGCCACCGCGCCCGGGGTCGCCTCGAGGAAGACGACGGGGCCGACCTGGGTGGTGGGACCAACCTCGGGGTCGACGACCTCGACCACCGATCCGGTGGCCAGCAGCTGCGGATGGCTGAACCGCTCGTGCGGCGGCCCGATCGGCTCGGCGTTGCGCCCGGCGGCGTGGAACTCGCCGATCAGCTCGGCGCGGTCACGGCAGGCGAAGGCCGCCGCCTTCTTCGTCTCGCGCGCGGCCCGCTCGGCCGGCGACATCGCGTAGACGACGGCCGGTTCGACGTCCTCGATGCCGAGGATCTCGCCCTCGGTGCGGGTCGGCTTCCCGCCGGTCACCATCGCCGCATGGATCCACTCGCCGTTCGCGCACTCGTAGATGCCGGCCTGGTGGATGGAGGGGAACGAGTTCGGCAGGCCATGCTGGCCGGTGTCGGTCCAGTTCCAGTTCTGGGTGGTCAGCGACATCGCCCCCGCGAGCAACGACACCTCGACCCGCTGGCCCCGGCCGGTGCGCTGCCGGGCGACGAGCGCGGCCATGATCGCTACGGGGACGAGATACGCGGCGGCGAGGCTCGCCACCGGGCTGTGCTGAAACACCGGCCCGGGGCGGTGGCTCGGGACCTCCCAGTGCAGCCCGGCCCGTGCCGACACCAGCGCGTCGTAGCCGGGCCGGTCCGCGAAGCGGCTTCCAGCCGGCCAGGCCGGCACCGCGCAGTAGACGAGCCGGGGGAACTCGTCGCGCAGGTCGGCGTAGCCGAGCCCGAGGCCGGCCATCGTCCCGGCCGCGAACGCCTCCACCAGCACGTCCGCGGTGGCGAGCAGCTCTCGGAACAGCCTCGTGCCGTCGGCGCTCTTCAGGTCGAGCGTCACCGAGCGCCTGCTGCGGTCGTAGACCACGGACGCGGGCTCGGCCCGTCCGGGCCGGCCGCCCGGCGGCTCGACCTTGATCACGTCAGCTCCGTGCTCGGCGAGCTGCAGCACGCCGAGCGGCCCGGCGATCCCGCCGGTCAGATCCAGCACACGAACACCGTCAAGAGCCTGCATGGGCCGCGCCTAGGCCTTCCGTCTCAGCCGTCCACCCGGATCTGGGCCGGCGCTCCCGAGGGCTCCGAGGGCCCGGGGGTGGCGCGCCGGCGGCGCCCGGCCGGTGATCCGATGGTCGGTCAGGAATGGTTCGTCCGAAATGGGCGGTCAGGGGCTCTGAACGGGCCGCAGGTGCTGGTCTAGGAACGCGGTCGCGTCCGCCCAGGCCGCGAGGTCCGCCGCCTCGTCCCGCATTGGGCCCCATGGGGAGCTGAACGCGTGACCGGCGCCGGCGTAGCGGCGGACCTCGGCGTCGACGCCCCAGCTCTCGATGCGGGTCCTCAGCTCGTCGAGCAGCTCCGGTGGCGCGACCGAGTCGGCCTCGCCGTAGAGGAACAGCGCCGGGCAGGTGAGCTGCCAGAGCAGGTCCAGCGGGTGCACGGGCGTGCGTGGCCCGAGCTCGTGGAAGCGGGGCTGGCTCGGGTAGTAGAGCACCGCGGCGGCGACGTCTCCACGGCCGCAGGCGGCGAGCCAGGCCAGCGTTCCGCCGGTGCAGTAGCCCCAGACGGCGACCCTGCGCGCGTCCACGGCGGGATGGGCGCGCAGGGCGTCGACGGCGGCGGCCAGGTCGCGTGCGCCGCGGGTGAAGTCGAGCCGGTCGACGTGCTCGCGGACCTCGGTGAAGTCGTCGTAGGCCTCGGTCTTGGCCGGGCCCTGGCCGCGGTAGTAGTCGGGCACCGTCGACGCGTAGCCCAGGTCGGCGAGCCGTCGCTGGACGTCCAGGATGAACGGGTTGACGCCGTAGGCCTCCGCCCCGAGGACGACGCCGGGAAACGGCCCCGGGCCTTCCGGCGTCACTACGGGCGACGCCGGGCCAGGCAGGAAGCGCTCGGCTGACGCTAAGTCGGACTCCACCTCGATCGGCCCACCTCAGGCTCGGTCCACCAGTTTTCGTGGCAGTGTCGCGACGTGAATACTAGGTCCGGCCGAGCAGGACCGCCAGCGATGACCGTCGTCCGCCTGCCGCGGACGAGCGAAGCGAAGTCGCCGGCTCAGGGATCAGGCTCCCGGTTTGGTGCCGGTCAAGCGGGTCGCAACCGTGCTGGGCGCGGAGGCGCACCTCCGCGGAGACCCCCTACGAGCGAAGCGAAGTCTCCCCGCGGAGGCGCCTTCGGACTGGTGACGTCAAAGCGTGACGCACCTGAGCTGGCGCGAAGGCGCACCTCCGCGGAGGCCCGGCCACGAGCGAAGCGAAGTGGTTGGGCCGCAGCGGAGGTCGCCGTAGCGCACGTTCGCGGAGGAGGACACGGCCCGGAGGTCCCTTGGGAGCGAAGCGAGTAAGGGGCCGGAGGGCCGTGCCCGCACGGAGCGAACCAGCAACACCGCCCGCACGGAGCGAACCAGCAACACCGCCCGCACGGAGCGAACCAGCAACACCGCCCGGACGGAGCGAACCAGCAACTCAGCCGGGGGTCTGGCAGGCGCGGAAGCAGTCGTAGACGCCGCCCACGGTGCGGACGGCGGCCAGCACGGCGTCGAGCTGGTCCGGGCCGGTCACCTCGACGGTGAAGCGAGCATGCGCGACGCGGTCCTCGGACGTCGACGTCGACGCGGCGCGCAGGCCGGCCGCCGTGTCGGAGAGAACCTCCGTGATGTCGGCGAGCAGGCCGTACCGGTCGAAGGCCTCGACACCGATCTCCGCAGGGAAGGTGTGCGCCTCCGGGCATCGCCAGGACAGCACCTCTACCGGCTCCCTGACCGGCCCAGACGGGCCGGACGGCCGGGTGTTCGGGCATTCGGCGCGATGCAGCGTCACCGCGCTGTGGTTCACGTTCTGGCTCGTGACGAAGCCGATGAGCTTGTCCCCCGGCAGCGGGAGACAACATCGCGCGATCCGCACCGGGGCGTCGTCCGTCTGCCCTTCCAGGGACGCCATGCCCGCCCAGGCAGGCGTCGGCCGTCTGCCCACGACCGGCACGCCGGCCGGTCGCCCACTGCGGCTCCCTCGCGCGCGAGTGGAGGAGGCGGTGCCCGCGTCGGCCGTCGCCGGCCGCACGTCGACGGCGACGCCTGTAGCGCCAGGAGCAGCGGTGGCGGCGCCGGCTACGGCCGCCGACTCGGTGACGACCGTCGACTCGACGGCGGGCGTCGACTCGACGGCGGGCGTCGTCTCGACGGCGGGCGTCGTCTCGACGGCGGGCGTCGTCTCGACGGCGGACGCGGGAGCGGCGGCCGCGCAGGTCACCGCTGCTGGCGCGTCCGGCGCGCCTGCCGCCCAGGGGGTCATCTGGGCGTGACCCGCCGCGCCCGCGCCGGCCGGGACGGGCCACTCCCTCGGCGGATCGGCGGAGAGCTCGGCGGCCGGGGTCGGGCCGCCCGCCGCGGACGCGGCTCCGGCCGACTGGCCGACGCCACCAGCGCCCACCGTGGCAGTGGGCGGGATCGCGGCGGGCCCGGCCGTGGTGGCGGTCCCACCAACGGCGTCAGTCCCCGCGGCGGCGGCGGTACCGGTGGGCCCAGCGGCGTCAGCAGCCCCCGCGACGGCCGCAGCCCCGGCGGCGGTGGGGGTCGCGGCGGTGGCCGACTGGCTCGGCACGTCGGGGCTGGCCCCGGCCGTCGGCTCGGCGGCGGGGGCGGCAGGGGCGCCCGCCGCCCCACCCGCCAACGCGGCGGTCCGCGCGGCCTTCGACGCGGCAGCGGTCGCGTCCGGCGGAGTGCCCACTTCCAGCGCCGACGGCGAGGTGACCGCCGGCGAGGTGCCCGTCGCCGGCACCGGCAGTTGGGTGCCCTGGGTCTCGGCGGCGTCGCGGCGGCCGCGTGCGAGGCGGCGCCGGATCCGCACCCGGGCGCGCGCGGTCCGGACGAACGACAGCCAGTCCTCGCTGGGCCCGGCGTGCGGCAGGTTCGACGTGAGGATCTCGACGACGTCGCCGTTGCGCAGCCGGGTGTGCAGCGGCACCAGCCGGCCGTTCACCCGGGCGCCGATAGCCCGGTGGCCGATGTCGGTGTGCACCGCGTAGGCCACGTCCACGGGCGACGACCGGGCCGGCAGCGCGATCGCCTTCCCCTTGGGGGTGAACGCGAGCACCTCGTCGGCGTCCAGGTCGCTCGACAGCGACTCGAGGAACTCCCCCGGGTCCTTCGCCTCGTCCTGCCAGTCGAGGAGGCTGTGCAGCCAGGCCAGCCCCTCCAGCCGGGCGCCGTCGGCGCCGGCGCCGACGGGGCGGGCGACGATGCCGGTCTCGGCGAGGACGTGCATCTGCCGGGTACGGATCTGGATGTCGACCGCCCGGCCGGTCGCGTCGGTGACCGTCGTGTGCAGCGACTGGTACATGTTGAACTTCGGCGTGGCGACGAAGTCGCGCAGCCGGCCCGGAACCGGCCGCCACAGCCCGTGGATCACCCCGAGCGCGGCGTAGCAGTCGCGGACGTCCTCGACGAGCACCAGCACCCGGACGATGTCGTAGAAGTCCCGTGGCGGGCGGCCGCGCTCCTGGGCGCGCTTGTGGATCGAGAACAGGTGGCTGGTGCGCACGGACACCTCACCGACGATCTTCGCCTCGCCGAGGCCGGAGCGCAGCCGGCTGACGACGGCAGTGAGCTGCCCGCCCTCCCGCTCGGCCGCGACGAAGTCGTCGACGAGCACCTTCGTGCGCTGGTGCCCGTCTGGGTCGAGCACCTCGAACGCCCGGTCCTCCAGCTCACGCTTGATCACACTGACGCCGAGCCGGTGCGCCAGCGGGGCGAGGATCTCCAGGGTGACGCGGGAGATCTTGGCCTGTTTCGGCGGCGACATGAAGCCCAGCGTCCGCATGTTGTGCAGCCGGTCGGCGATCTTGATCAGCAGGACGCGGTAGTCCCTGGCCAGCGCCACGATCAGCTTGCGCAGCGTCTCGGCCTCGGCCGCCTCGCCGAAGCGCATCTTGTCCAGCTTGGTGACCCCGTCGACGAGGTTGGCCACCTCGCTGTCGAACTCCTCGGTAAGCAGCTCCAAGGTCGCCCTGGTGTCCTCGACGGTGTCGTGGAGCAGGGAGGCGACCAGGGTCGTCGCGTCCACGCCGAGGTCGGCGAGGATCTCGGCGACGGCCAGCGGGTGGATGATGTACGGGTCTCCGCTGCGGCGCATCTGGCCGCGGTGGTAGAGCTCGGCGGCCTCGTACGCGCGCACGATCGCGCCGATCTCGGCCTTGGGATGGAAGTCGCGATGCGCTTCCACGATGCCGCGCAGCTCCGGCGGGATCTGCCCACCGCGGCCGGCGGCCACCCGGCGGGCCAGGTGCGCGAGCCGGTGGCTGGCCTGGCGGGCGGCCAGCAGCGGGCGCGCGTCGTCGCCGAACGGCGTCGCCACACCCGGCGACAGACTTCCCCCGGCCGGCAGTGCCGCCCGCGCCCCAGCGTCCATCCCCCCGCCCTCCTCTGCGGCGCCGCAGGCCTAGGCCTGTACGCCAGATGTGACCCGGAAACAGTCGTAGACGCCCTCGATCCGGCGCACCGCGGCGAGCACCTGTCCCAGGTGCTTCGCGTCCCCCATCTCGAAGGTGAACCGGCTGATCGCCACGTTCTCACGGTTCGTGGTGACCGACGCCGACAGGATGTTGACGTGATGGTGCGACAGCACCCTGGTGACGTCGGAGAGCAACTTCGCGCGGTCCATCGCCTCCACCTGTATCACCACCAGGAAGACCGAGCCGCTAGATGGGGCCCATTCGACAGCCACCCGCCGGTCCGCCGCCGGGCTCGCCGGGTCGCCGACGTTGGCGCAGTCGGTCCGGTGCACCGACACACCGCGTCCCCGGGTGACCAGGCCGGTGATCTCGTCGCCCGGCATCGGGGTGCAGCACCGGGCGAGCTTCACCCAGATGTCGGACGCCCCGGAGACCAGCACCCCCGGGTCGCCGGGGGAGCGGCGCAGCGGGCGGATCGGCAGCGCGGTGTCGGCGACGTCCTCCTCGGTCGCCTCCGGGCTGCCCATCGCGGTGAGCAGCCGGTTCACCACCGCCTGCGCGCTGATGTTGTTCTCACCGACCGCCGCGTAGAGCGCGCTCACGTCGGCGTAACGCAGGTCCTTGGCCAGGCTGAGCAGGCCCTCGCCGGTCATCAGCCTGGTCAGTGGCAGGTTGTGGCGGCGCAGCGACCTGGCGATCGCGTCGCGGCCCGCGACCACCGCGTCCTCACGACGCTCGCGCGCGTGCCACTGGCGGATCTTGGAACGGGCCCGCGACGAGCGGACGAACGTCAGCCAGTCCTCGCTGGGCCCGGCGCCCTGCGCCCGGGAGGTGAAGACCTCGACGGTGTCGCCGTTGTCGAGCTCGGTGTCCAGCGTGACGATCCGGCCGTTGATCCGCGCGCCGACGCACTGGTTGCCGACGTCGGTGTGGACCGCGTAGGCGAAGTCGATCGGGGTGGAGCCGGCCGGCAGCGGGATGACGTCACCCTTCGGGGTGAACACGAAGACCTCGTCTGCCGGCGCCTCGAAGCGAAGGCTGTCGAGGAACTCGCCGGGGTCGGCGGACTCGCGCTGCCAGTCGAGAATCTGGCGCAGCCAGCTGGCCAGGTCCGGCTCGTCGCCACCGCGGCGGCGGCTGGCGGCCCGCCCCTCCTCCTTGTACTTCCAGTGCGCGGCGATGCCGTACTCGGCCCGGTTGTGCATCCCGTGCGTACGGATCTGCAGCTCGACAGGCTTGCCCTCCGGGCCGATCACCGTCGTGTGCAGCGACTGGTACATGTTGTACTTCGGCATCGCGATGTAGTCCTTGAACCGGCCCGGGATCGGCTTCCAGTTCGCGTGGACGGTGCCGAGTGCGGCGTAGCAGTCGCGAACCGAGTCGACGAGCACCCGGATGCCGACCAGGTCGTAGATGTCGTCGAAGGACCGGCCGCGCACGACCATCTTCTGGTAGATCGAGTAGTAGTGCTTGGGCCGGCCGACGACCACCGAGGGGATCCCCGCCTCCGACAGGTAGGACTGCACCCCCGCGGTGACGTCGGCGAGGTAGACGTCCCGGCTGGGCGCACGGTCGGCGACCAGTCGGACGATCTCGTCGTAACGCTTCGGGTACAGGGCGGCGAAGGAGAGGTCCTCCAGCTCCCACTTCAGGGAGTTCATCCCGAGCCGGTGCGCGAGCGGCGCGTAGACCTCCAGCGTCTGGCGGGCCTTGCGCTCCTGCCGGTGCTCGGGCAGGAACCGCAGCGTGCGCATGTTGTGCAGCCGGTCGGAGAGCTTGACGACGAGGGCCCGCGGGTCGCGTGCCATCGCGATCACCATCCGGCGGATCATCTCCGCCTGCGCCATCTCGCCGGCGTTGACCTTCTGCAGCCGGCTGACCGCGTCGACGATCAGCGCGACCTGGTCGCCGAACTGCTCCCGGATCGCGTCGCCGGTGAGGGTCGTCTCCTCGAGGGTGTCGTGCAGCAGCGCGGCGCACAGCGTCGGGACGTCCATGCCCAGGTCCGCGAGGATGCTCGCGACCGCGATCGGGTGGGTGATGTAGGGATGGCCGGAGGCGCGCACCTGCCCGGCATGCGCCGCGTCGGCCACCTGGAAGGCCAGCTGGACCGGCCCGATGTCCGCCTTCGGGTGGTTGGTGAGCAGGCCGCGCAGCACCGGGTCCAGCGCGGACGGCGGGGTCTCGCGATGCGGGGACAGGCGTGAGAGCCGGCTGCGCAGCCGCCGCGGCAGGGGCGGCGACTCGTGGCCCAGCCGGGGCTGCACCGGGGCACCGTCCTCTGGCAGCTCGTCCGGCACCGGGCCGCCGGCCAGGACGCCCCCGCCGACCGCCACGACCGACGCGCCTGAAGCGGGGCCACCGTTACCGCTGGCAGCGTTACCGCTGGCAGCGCTGCCAGCAGCGCCACCGCCGCCGCCAGCCGGGCCGGAGGCCGCGGCGGAGCCGGTGGCCGGGACGCCGTTCCTGGCGGCCTCGGTCTCCGTGGCGGGCCGGTCGGCCTCCGTCGAAGCGGCAGCGCCCGCCTCTTCGCCGGCCGCACGCACGCCGCCGCTCTGGGCCCCGGTTCTGGGCAGCCCACGGCGCCGCTCCGGCGACGGGCCCGTCGTGGGCCCGGGCGCCGGGAGCTGTCCGCCGCCGGTTATCACCGGGATTGCGTCGGGCACTGGGCCGCTCCTGCCGGAAAGTCTGACTTCGAGACTAACGCTGGGTTAGCCGCGGGCCTTCCGCAACCCAACCAAGCCGACGCTGAAGCCCCGAGGCCGTGCCCTGATGGCGATCGAGTGGGCAGGTCGGGCTGGGCCCCCACGCGCCGGCGGATGCCCGCGCCCGGCGGGAGCCAGGGACCTAGATTGCCAGGAGGGTGGTTACTTCCAGTGATGGGATCTGGCGCCGGCCGGCCAGGAACGTGAGCTCCATGAGCACGGCGAGGCCGAGCACCTCGGCACCGCTGTGGCGCAGCAGGTTGGCGGCCGCGGCGGCCGTGCCGCCGGTGGCGAGGACGTCGTCGATGATGAGCACCCGGTCGCCGGCGCCGACGGCGTCGGCGTGCATCTCCAGGACGGCCGTGCCGTACTCCAGCGCGTACGACTCGGTGACCGTGGGGCCGGGCAGCTTGCCCTGCTTGCGGATCGGGACGATCCCCGCGCCGATCCGGTCGGCGACCGGCGCCGCCAGCAGGAAGCCGCGGGCCTCGATGCCGGCGACCACGGTCGCGCCAAGCCGCCTGGCCGTGCCGGCGAGCGCGTCGAGCACCACCCCGAAGGCGGCCGGGGTCGCCAGCAGTGGAGTGATGTCCTTGAACACCACGCCCGGCTGGGGGAAGTCCTGGACATCGCGCACATGGGCGCGCAGCGCCGCCGCGGCCTCCTCGAGGCCTGCGTCCTCGAGGCCTGCGTCGGCCGCCGCGGCCGACTCGGGCGCCACGCGGCCCGTGGAGGGAGTCTCGATGCTCGTCATGGCGCCTTCCTACCGCCGCCGCTTCCCGCCGGGGCGTCCGCCCCCGCGGCGCGGCGCGGCGCGTCCGCGCCCGGCCGGCTGCCCCGGGCGGGCGCCCGGCCGGCGCGGCACCCCCGCCGAGGCCGGTTCCCGTTCCTCACCGACGTCGGCCACGCCGGCGTCCACCTCGCCGGCCGCCCCAGCCAGGCGCGGGACGCGCGGTGCCGTGCCCGTGCTCCTGCCCGGCGCCGTGGCGTCGGCCGCCGCGCCCGTGCGCGCGGCGCTCGCCCGCGCCCGCAGCACCCGCGCCTGCAGGGCCTGGACCACGGGCTCACGCTGCTTGAAGTCCACCAGCAGCGGGGAGGCGAGGAACAGCGACGAGTAGGTGCCCGAGGCGATACCGACGAACTGGGCGAGCGCGAGGTCCTGCAGCGTGCCGGCACCGAGCAGGCCTGCGCCGACGAACAGCAGCGAGCCGACCGGGATCAGCGCGATGAACGAGGTGTTCAGCGAGCGGATCAGGGTCTCGTTGAGCGAGTCGTTGGTCGCCTCGGCGTAGGTACGCCGGCTGGACGTCGCGATCCCCGCGGTGTTCTCCCGTATGCGGTCGAAGACGACAACCGTGTCGTACAGGGAGAAACCGAGGATGGCCAGCAGCGCGATGATCGTGGACGGCGTCACCTCGAACCCGACGAGCGAGTAGATGCCGAGCGTGACCACAAGGTCGTGGATCAGCGCCACCATCGCGGCGGCCGCCATCTTCCACTCGAACCGGAACGTCAGGTAGGCCATCACCAGCACGAGGAAGATCACAAGACCCTCGATGGCCTTGTTCGTGATGGTGGATCCCCAGGAGGCGCCGACCGTCGACACCGCGATGTCGGTGTCCTTCGCCCCGAAGTCCTCCGTCACCTGCTTGGTGACCGCGTCGGTCTGGGCGTCGGTGAGCACCGGGGTCTGGACCCGCAGCTGCTTGCTGGTCTCCAGCTGCTGGATGACCGCGTCGTTCGGGTTCACCCCGGCCGAGCTCAGCGTGCCGCGGGCATCCTCGACCGAGTGGCCGTTCGCCGGGAACTGGAAGACGGCGCCGCCAGAGAAGTCGATGCCCAGCGAGAAGCCGCGCACGATCATGCTGATGACGCAGATCGCCAGCAGGATGCCCGAGAACAGATACCAGATCTTGCGCCGGCCGATGAAGTCGAACCAGAACTCGCCGCGGTAGAACCGGGTGATCGCCGACATCTCAGGACTCCCGCTTCTGTCCGGGTCTGGCGGCACGCGCCCCCGGCCGCTGGCCGGGCGGCGCCCCGGCTGGCGCTCCCTGGGGCGTGGTGTTGCCGGCTGGCGCCCCGGCGGCCGGTACGGCGCCGACCCGGCGCGAGAGCCGCGGCCGCTCCGCGCCGTCGGGGGCCGCGCGTTTCGATGAGCTGAGGCCCGACCACTTCGGCGAGGTGAACAGCCTGCGGCGGACCAGCAGGGTCACCAGCGGCCTGGTGAAGACGAACACGATGACCACGTCGGACAGCGTCGAGAGCCCCAGGGTGAAGGCGAAGCCGCGCACCGACCCGATGGAGACGATGTAGAGCACGGCGGCGGCGAGGAACGAGACCGTGTCCGCCGACAGGATCGTGCGCCGCGCGGCCGGCCAGGCGCGCTCGACCGCCGCCCGCGTGGTCCGGCCCTGGGCGACCTCGTCCTTGATGCGTTCGAAGTAGACGACGAAGGAGTCCGCCGTCACGCCGACCGAGAGGATCAGGCCGGCGATGCCGGCGAGCGTGAGCGTGAACCCGATCGCCTCGCCGAGCAGCGTCACCGCGGCGTAGATCAGCACGCCGCTGACCGCGAGCGAGCTGATCACGACGATGCCGAGCAGCCGGTAGTAGAAGAACGAGTAGAGGATGACCAGTCCGAGGCCGATCCCAAGCGCCAGCAGGCCGCCCTTGAGCTCGTGACGACCGAGCGTCGGGGAGATCGACTCCGCCTGCGACTTCTCGAACGCCAGCGGCAGCGCGCCGTACTTCAGCACGTTGGCCAGGTCCTCGGCGTCAGACTGGGTGAACGTGCCGGAGATCTGGGCCGAGCCGGGGATGCGCTCGTTGGTCGTCGGCGCTGACTGGACGACGCCGTCAAGCACGATCGCCACCTGCTTGCCGATGGTGTCCTCGGTCAACTTGGTGAACTTGTTCTGGCCCGAGCCGGTGAAGTCGACGTTGACGACCCACTCACCGGTCGAGACGTTGGTCGTGCCGCCGCTCGACAGCAGGCCCGCCGACGCGGTCTTCACGTCGGTGCCGATCACCTTCGCCGGCTTGAGCAGGTACTTCACGACGCCGTTCCGGTCGCACGCGGCGGTCCAGTCCCCGGGCGCGTCGGTGGCGGCGCCGGAGGCGCGCAGCTCCGCCGGGGCGCAGGTCAGCGCGTCGTACTTCTTCTGGATGGCGGCGGGCGGCGTGTTGGCGTCGACCGCCGCGCTGGCGCTCGCCGACGGCGTCGGTGTCGGTGTCGCGGACGGGGTGGCGGCGGCGTTCGCGGATGGTGTCGCGGTGGGCGTGGGTGGTGTGGTCGCGGTGGGCGACGAGGCGGCGGCGGGGCTCGCGGATGACGTCGGCGACGCGGAGGCGCCGGCGGTCGGCTGCCCGCTCGCCGGTGCCAGCGTGGAGCCCGCCGACGGCGACGCCGAGGCGGTCGCGCCGGCGGTCGGGGTGGCCGTCGGGCTGGGCGCGGGTGCCGCGGCACCGGAGGTGAAGACCTCGCGGAACCGGAGCTCGGCGGTCTGGCCTACGAGGTTGACGACGTCGGAGCGGCCGCGGCCGGGCACCGAGATCTCGATCTGGTTGCCACTGCGCTTGACCTCGGACTCGGCGACACCGAGGCCGTCGACTCGCTGGCGGATGATGTCGATCGCCTTGTCGACGGCGCCGCTGTTGACCTTCTGGCCCGCCTGGGTCGACTTCGGCGTGAGAATGACGCTCGTCCCGCCCTGCAGGTCCAGGCCGAGGCGGGGCGTGAGCGTCCCGGTCAGGGCCATGATCCCGTACAGCACCGCGAGCACACCGGCGAGAAGACCCAGCCGGAGCCAGAACGGCCGTGTCTCGCGCGACCGCGTCGACCGACGTGCCAACGGATTTCCCTTCTGCCCGCCGGGTCAACGATGATCCCGGCCGGAGCCAAACGTATCCGACGGGCGACGGGATGAGGACGTTAGCCGCCCAGCCCGCACCGGATGCGTCGTTCTTCTTACGACACAGGGACGCCTACAGTTCCTTCTTCGGCGACTTGCCCGCGTCGCCGGGCGCGGGGCGCTCCTCGCTCGTCGGCTCGCCCGACGGCGCGGACGCCTCGTCCGTGGGCGTTCCGGCCGGCGAGGCGTCGGCGCTCGGCGCCTCGTCATCCGGCGTCTGGGCCGTGTCCTCGTCGGCACCGGTCGTCGGCGTGCTCACGATCCGGCCGATCGCGCCCCGGCTGAACCGGCACACGACATCCGGCGCGATCTCCAGGAGCACGTCCTGGCCGTCGACCTCGACGACCGTCCCGTAGAGCCCGCCGCGGGTAATGATGAGGCTGCCCGGGCCGAGCTTCGACTGCTCCTGCTGGTTCGCCCGCGATCGCCGGCGTTGGATGGTGAAAAAGTACACCCCAACCAGAATGATCAGAATCGGCAGCAGCCAGCTGCCGGCGCCGCCACCGCCCTTGTCGTCGGCTGCGATGTCGCCGGCCGCGATCGCGGCGGTTGCCATTACGTGCACGTCCTGCCCCTCCTAGGTGTCGCGGCGATCGTACGGCTGCCGCGGGGCCGAGCGTGGAGCGCCCGGCCCCGCGGCAGCTCGCCGGGCGCGAAGCGCCCTCCCTGCGTGGTGCTGGGCCCGGGCAAATGATGGTGGTTGGCCTGGCTACGGGTGAGCGAGGTGGCTGGGTTGGCACTGCGCTGATGCGCCCGCCACTTTCCACGGCTGGGTTGCGTGAACAGATCGCCAGGGCGATGCGCGATGCCGGGTGGCTGACGGTTGGGTCGATGGAATTACTCAGTTGGCGTCGGCCTCGGCCTCGAAACCCGGTTCGAACAGAGGCGTGGGAATGGTCTGGGAGCGTCCCAGTGGGTCGGCCGGAGGGTCGTAGCCGAGGTGGGTGAAGGCGGCAGGGGTGGCGACGCGGCCGCGGGCTGTCCTGGCGAGCAGGCCGGCGCGCAGCAGGAACGGCTCGGCCACGTCCTCCACCGTGTCCGGCTCCTCACCCACGGACACCGCGAGCGTGGTAAGCCCGACGGGGCCGCCGCCGAACCGCTTCACCAGCGCGGTGAGCACCGCCCGGTCGAGCCGGTCGAGCCCGAGCGGGTCGACGTCGTACACCCGCAACGCCGCCCTCGCGACCTCCAGGGTGATGATCCCGTCGACGCGCACCTCGGCGTAGTCGCGGACCCGGCGCAGCAACCGGTTGGCGATCCGGGGGGTGCCGCGGGAACGCCCCGCCACTTCGACCGCCCCTTCCGGCCGGAGTTCCACCCCGAGCAGCCGGGCAGAGCGGGTGAGCACGGCGGTCAGTTCGTCGGTGTCGTAGAAGTCGAGGTGGGCGGTGAACCCGAAGCGGTCGCGCAGCGGCCCGGTCAGCAGGCCCGCCCGAGTGGTGGCCCCGACCAGGGTGAACGGGGCGACGTCGAGCGGGATCGCGGTCGCGCCGGGGCCCTTGCCGAGCACCACGTCGACGCGGAAGTCCTCCATCGCGGAGTAAAGGAGCTCCTCGGCCGGGCGGGCGATCCGGTGGATCTCGTCGATGAAGAGCACCTCGCCGGGCGCGAGCGCGGTGAGGACGGCGACCAGGTCACCGGCCCGCTCTATCGCCGGGCCGCTGGTGAGCCGCAGCGGTACCGCCATCTCCTGCGCGATGATCATCGCGAGGCTGGTCTTGCCGAGGCCGGGCGGCCCGGAGAACAGCACGTGGTCCGGCGGGCGCCCCCGGCCGCGCGCGCCAGCCAGCATGATCGACAGCTGTTCCCGCGCCTTGCGCTGCCCGACGAACTCCGCCAGCGTCCTCGGCCGCAGCCCCGCCTCGAACGCGCGCTCCTCGGCGTCGGCAGCGGCCGTGACGAGCCCTTCCTCGCCTCCCATGCCCCCCACTGTCCCGTCCACTCCCTACCGCCCGGCTACCGGGCCCGCGTCACGCGGACCCGGTAGCCGGCCCCGACGCGCGCGATGATGGTCCACGAGGAGCCGCCTACCGCGGCCGCAGGACGGCGAGCGCGGAGCGCAGCAGGGCGGAGACGTCGCCCTCGGCGCCGTCGCCCGTCGCCTCCACGGCGTCCGCCGCCTCGCGGGTCGAGTACCCGAGGCCGACCAGCGCGTCCGTCACCTGCTCGGCCGCAGTCCGCGGCGTGGGCATGATCCGTCCCGAGGCGCTGGCGCCGAGGCCGGCGCGCGGCGTCGCGCCACCCGCCGGCGGGCCGAGCTTGCCCTTGAGATCCAGCACGATCCGCTGGGCGCCCTTGCGGCCGATGCCGGGCACCTTCGTCAGCACCGCCAGGTCCTCCTCGGCGACGGCGCGGCGCACGTCGTCCGGCGCCAGCACCCCGAGGACGGCCTGCGCGAGCTTCGGGCCGACTCCGCCGGCGGCCTGCAGAATCTCGAACACCTCCCGCTCGTCCGCGTCCGCGAACCCGTACAGCGTCAGCTCGGTCTCGCGGACCACCAGCGTGGTCGCGAGCCGCGCCGGCTCGCCGGCCGCGAGCCCGGCCAGCGTCGCCGGGGTGCACTGCACCAGGAGCCCCACCCCGCCGACCTCGACCACGGCCGCGGTCGGCGACACCGACAGCACCGTGCCGGCGACCGACGCGATCACGCCGGTCCCCCGGCCGGCCGCGGCGCGGCGCCGGCGGCTCGGGCGGCGTTCACGCCGGCCGCCGCGGCACGCACCCGGGCGAGCGCGGGCCCGCGCCAGACATGGCACAGCGCGAGCGCGAGCGCGTCGGCGGCGTCCGCCGGCCTGGGCGGCGCCGCGAGGTCGAGCAGCTTCGTGATCATGAAGGTCACCTGGCTCTTGTCCGCCCGGCCACTGCCGGTGACGGCGGCCTTGACCTCGCTCGGGGTGTACAGGGCGACCGGCAGGCCGCGCCGCGCCGCGAGCACGATCGCGACCGCGCCGACCTGCGCGGTGCCCATCACAGTGCGCACGTTGGCCTGGCTGAACACCCGCTCCACCGCGACCGCGTCCGGGCGGTGCCGGTCCAGCCAGGACTCGATCTCCAGCGAGATGTCCCGCAGCCGGATCGCCACGTCCTCATCGGCCGGCGTCCGGGCGACCCCCACATCCACAAGCGTCGCCCGCCGCCCCGCACCCCCACCGTCCACAACCCCAAGCCCACACCTCGTCAGCCCCGGATCGACGCCCAGCACCCGCACGCGCCAAACCTCCACCAGGACAGGAGCCCGATCGCCAGGACAGCGAACGCCTGTTCGGATCCTAGGCGCCCGACGCATCCGGACATCGCCGACACGCGGAAGCTGTGTCTCTGGTTCGCTCCGTCCGGGCACGGCGCTCCGGCCCCTTACTCGCTTCGCTCCCAAGGGACCTCCGCGCCGTGTCCTCCTCCGCTCACGGGCGCTACGGCGACCTCGCTGCGGCCCCCCTACGTCGCTTCGCTCGTAGGAGGGCCTCCGCGAGGTGCGCCTCCGCGCCCAGCGCGGTTGCGTCCCGTCGCACGTCACCAAGCCAAAGCCGCACACCGGGCGGGGCCACGTCGCTTCGCTCGTGGTCGTGCCTCCGGGGAAGTCCCTACGAGCGAAGCGAAGTGGGGCGCCGCGTGGGTGCCGCTTCGGACTGGTGACGTTCAAGTGCGACGCATCCACGCTGGCGCGGAGGCGGGGGGCCGCGGGGGCCCGGCCCCGGCGCGGAGCCAACGTG